>JAOUKW010000437.1 GCA_029882335.1 Candidatus Heimdallarchaeota archaeon
CTTAAAATACCAAATATTTTTTGGTGGCTGGAGACACCGATCATGGAATACATTATGGATAATCTTTATGTTTGTGGGTATTATGGCTTCGGTGACTGATTTTTGGACTAGAGGGTTTATTCTATTAGAAATTGAAAGAAAAGAAGGAGAGAAAGCCGCAATCTTCTATCAAAATCTTACATGGTTTGTTATACATATTTATGAAATTGATTTATTGATCCCCTATATCGGATTAGTAGGCGCAATCATTATGACCTTATTTTTAGGTATAGTTGGTGATATCATTGCACTAAGAACTAAATCGATTATTGGGTTAATGTTGGGCCATATAGCCTTAAATCTGATGGTAATATTAGCTGCGAAAGAAGTGATTAATGTATTTTAATTTTTTAATAAAACATCTAAATTTATTTATTTAATATCCATGCTCCTATTACAAATACCGTAACTTGTATTAATTATAATTACATTACATAAAATGAAAGGTTTATTTTATTGAAATACAAAGTCCCCTTAGAATCTACAATACTTCTTCATAATTTCAATTATGAACGAAATACATCTCTTATGTATGTGTTTCATAAGGATCAGACTTTGGATAATGCTTCCCCTTCATATAAAGGTAGAATATCATTTACCTATGATAAAAATAAACTACGTCCTTTTCGTTTTGAGCAGATTAGTGGGAATAGTTATCGCTTTTTACGTGTAAAAGATTTAATAGATACTTTAACTTCTGCAAGGATAATATTGATAAATTTTTTTGATAAACCGAAGAAAACAAATGAATTTTTAGAATTTGTTAATTATTATAAATTACCAAAACCAAAGCTAATTCAACTATGTGAAGTTTGTATTTCAAGTAAAAAAAAGGTAACACAGTTAAAACAATCAACTACTTATAACATGTACGGTAAAGAGGTATGTCGTGGATGTGCAGTTGCTGAGATTAAGGAGGAATATACTAGACGAGGTATTCCGATTACAACAAGTGCGCGAAAATATTACTCTGAATTAATTACCCGTAAAAGATCTGTTGAAGAAGTTGTTTCCAATTTATGGGAAGCAATACAATCAACAAAAAAGGAATCAAAAACATCTACCAAATTTGATGAAATTCCTGCAGATGATTTATTCGCTCCTAAGGATATGAAAGCCTCCTTACATGAATTAAATTTAACTGATAATATTGCAATTAATCTAATTGATAATTGGTATAATTTAGGTATTAATAAACTTTTACCAGCTCAAATTCTTGCTTTAAAAAACGGATTGCTTGAAAAAGAAGATCTTCTTGTAGTAGCTGGAACTTCATCTGGTAAAACATTTATTGGCGAGATTGCAGGTGTAAATAATTGGAAGAATGATGGAAGTAAATTTGTGTTTCTTACCCCCTTAGTTGCTTTAACCAATCAGAAATTTGAAAGTTTTAAAAAGAGGTATCGAGATATTGGTGCTAGAGTAACCATCCGTGTTGGAATGAGTAAGATTGATACTGGAGAAGATATTGGTGTAGCACAAGATGGTAATTTTAGTAAAGCAGATATTATCGTTGCAACATTTGAAGCATTTGATTGGATTTTAAGAAGTGGTAATTGGAAGAAAATTGGAAAGATTGGAACATTAGTAATAGATGAAGTACAATTATTATCGGATCCTGAACGGGGAGTTGAACTAGATGGAATTATAGGTAGGATTCGTACTATTTTTCCTAAATGTCAATTGATCGGATTGTCTGCTACAATTGGTCATCCAGGGGAGTTGGCGAAAGAGTTAGGATTAAAATTGGTTGAATATAGTAAGAGACCAATTCCATTGGAACGACATTTACTTATGGTAAATAATCATGATGAAAGGGTTGAATTGATTAGTTCTTTAATTAGAAAAGAAATAGTAAAAATTTCTTCATATAGGAAACGAGGTCAATCCATGATTTTTACCAACACTCGAAGAAGGGTCCAAGAATTGGCTTCTCTATTAAAAATGAGTGGATTAAGGGTAGTCTACTATCATGCAGGATTAACGTATTATCAGAGGAAAAAGATAGAAATTGGATTTGAGAATGGAGATTATGATGCAGTTGTTACCACTATGGCATTAGGAGCAGGAGCGGATTTTCCAGTATCACAGGTTATTTTTGAGAGACCTGGAATGGGTGCAAGATGGTTAACTATCGCGGAATATCATCAGATGTCTGGTCGTGCAGGGAGATTTGGTTATCATGATTATGGTAAGTCAATGCTCATAGCTACACCAGGAGAAAAGATTTATGCGTCACAAGATAAAAGCGAGGAACAAGCTGCCTTTGATTTGATGGTTGGCGAAATTGAGGATATAGAGGGTGAAGTAGATTTTGAAAATGAATCTGATCAAGTTTTAGCAATTATTTCTTCAATTAATCCAATTTCACAAAATAAATTAGTATCTTATTACTCAAATTTATTCTTTAACACTTCACAATTGAAATCAATCTTAGAATCACTAACTACAAAAGGCTTGATAGTAGTAAAAGATGGAAATTTCTATGTTACTGCATTGGGTAGAGCATTAAGTGAGAGTTTCTTATTACCTAATTTTGGTTTCAATATTGCTAAAAAGATGAATAAATATACTGTTAGACAGATTTCAATAGAAATTGCTCCAATTGAATCTGTTTATGTTTCGAAAAAGGTTCACGCAAGATTAGAACAAGCGATGAAGACTAAATTAAGCCAACGATTTTTCAGTGATGGTATATTGGATTTAATCACAAATAGTGTAGATATTAAAAAACTACCACCATATACGATTAATAGAATAAAAGAATGGATTAAAGTTTTGTTTGATTGCAAATGTAAGGAGAATCCTTATTGTGTCCATCCAAGATATAAACTTTCAAATATTATTTTAGATCTAAGGTTAGAAGGATTGAATGTTAAACAAATAGTATTTGAACTAAACGAGCGTTTTGATATATTTGTATATCAGGGTGATCTCCTAAATTGGTTGGATGAAGTTATGCATGCCTTACATTCAGTTGGTCGTATTTCGAAATCTATGAAATACGACAATATATTATCAGAGAGTAAAAATGTTGCACATTCATTAGAAAATCCCAATTATACCGGGGAAATACTCAAATCTATAAATACTAATACAAGAGTAAACTCAATGGTAGAACGTAAAAGAATCGCTAAAGGATCAGACTCCCGTAAATCCCATAGTTCTAGAAAAATAACAAAATAATTGTAAACATTATGAATTTTATAGTTAATAGATCGTCATATTACCACGTATTTTAATATTATATAATACTAAATATGAATGTATAACAAATGGAGATCAGCATTGGTATTGATTTAGTTCGAAAAATAATACATCAAATTCGTATTTTAGTTGCTGTAACTAAACGAAGTCTAATTGTTGATTTCAGATATAAATTTCAATTAGGTGTAGAAGCAGCGTGGACCG
>JAOUKW010000070.1 GCA_029882335.1 Candidatus Heimdallarchaeota archaeon
CATATCATAATCAACTTTACCACCTTCCATTCCATATATATGTCTAATCACATATCCTGCTTTCTTTTTAAATTCATCAAATGATAGATTTATGTTATCCACTGCTTTATTGTACCAAAATTCTAATTGTTCATCCACAGGCATTCCCATTTGTTTTAAAAATATTCCAAGTTGAAATCTTTCCCAATGTCCAATATAACCAACAGTATCAACAGCATTCATAAGATCTTGAATGCATGGTGGAAATTTTTGATAATGATTTTGAAAACTTCCTTCTAATTTGATATTCTCAAACTTATATTCTAATCTATTTTGTACTAATTTTTGTAATTTTTGATTTATCATTTCTTGCAGACGTTTAATTTCACCACCAGCTTGATATTTTACTCGCTCCTCATCTGATCTGAGCTTATTTTCAAGTAATTCCTCAAATCTATTTTTAATGGTGGTTGTTAATTTTTCAACAGTATCAATTATCCAGCCATTGTAAAGAATACTTTTCCGATTTTTCACTAGAGTTGTTGCATATCGAAAGTCAAGTGCTATGACCTTTGAATTACCTAAGATATCTTGTAATTCGTATGATCCATGAATTGATGTCCTAACTCGTTTTGATGTATGCTCGGTTATACCTAGAACCTCATGGAGATCTTCCTCTATCTCTTCCTCTAGTTCAAATAATGTTTTCCATAATTTTTCACCATTGAATTCATACAAGTGATTTATTATAGATTCTTTTTCCTCCCAATTTGAATTTTTTGCAAATCTATGCCTAAATAAATCTCCCTCCATTTCGATAAACCATTGACTTAATCTTGCATCTGTACAGACTCCTAAAGCAATTAAGCGGTGTTGTCTACGATCTTTTTGACCTCTTTCTAGAAATTCACTCCAATCCTCGTATCCTTCTTTAATAAAATCTTTTAAACCATTTGGACTATAAAGATTATAACGATCAACTATAAAATTAATTATTTCATCATCTCTCAAAGTCTTTTGTCCACTTTTATCTTGTTTAAAAGGGTACCATTCAGGATACGTAGTATTATTATTCATTATTTGCTTATGTCATATTATATATTAATCTTAAAAAATACCTATTTATGAAAATAGAATGTAGTTAGAAATATAGTATTTTTTAGGATTGATTATATCATATTGCTTTTTTGCCACTACATAATATTGAGAATAACGGATGAATAAAACAGAATTAAAACAAATATTCACACCTAAACAATACCAGGTTGAATTATTCAAGGTAGAAGAGTTTATTCGTAAGAAATGTAGATCGTGTGATCATTATTTTTGGTCTGTACTTCCTGATAGAGAAACTTGTGGTGATACTCCATGTGAGGGTGGATATACCTTTATTGGAAGGAAGGGACCTAATTGGAACTTTCATCAAGCAATTGCTCAGTTAACTGATTTTTTTGAAAAAAATAATCACACTGCAATTGATTCTTATCCAACTGTTGCCAGATGGAGAGATGATTTAGAGTTTACAATAGCATCAATAGCAGATTTTCAACCATGGGTAACTAATGGAACAATACCTCCACCAGCTAACCCATTAGTAGTCGCTCAACCCTGTATTCGTTTTGGTGGAGAATTTAGCGATTTGGACAATGTAGGACGAACTGGTAGACATTTGACTAGTTTTGTAATGTTTGGACAACATTCATTCAACAGTAAGAAATTAACTAATGGATACTGGATGGATCGATGCATCGAGTTGAACTTTGATTTTCTTACCTCTAGACTTGGTTTACAAGTAGAGGATATTACTTATGTAGAAGATATCTGGATGGGTGGTGGTAATTTTGGCCCAAATTTGGAAAGCTTTGCATTTGGAACAGAAATTGTAAATAGTGTATTTATGCAGTATGAAAATACTCCAAGTGGATACAAGGAGATGGATTTAAAGGTAATTGATGTTGGTTGGGGTTTAGAAAGAGTTTCTTGGTTTTCACAGGGTACACCAACCATTTATGAGGCAACATTTGGCCCAGTACTTGATTTTTTAGTTAAATCCACAGGAGTTAAAATAAAAAATGACTTGTTAATTAATTATGCTAAACTAGCGGGATTAGTTGATGTTAATGAAGTAAAGGACCTAAAATCAGCGAGATCTGGAATCGCTAATCAACTGGGTTATTCATTAGAAGAATTAAATTCAGAACTAGCAGATATAGAGGCATTATATGCATTAGCAGACCATGCAAGAACATTAGCATTTACACTAGCGGATGGATCGATCCCCAGTAATGTAGGTGGAGGGTATAATCTTAGAACCGTCATTCGCAGAATGTTTACAATTAATGAAATTAGAGGTTTCAATGTAGATATTACTGATTTAATTGAGCGATCTGCATTATATTTATCTCAATCATATCCAAGAATTAAAGAAGTAATCTCCTTTGCTGCGAGTATAATTGATATTGAAAGGGATAGACATAATAATACGATAAGTAAGGGTGAAAAATATGTAAATCAATTAATTGCATCAAAGAAAAAAATTACAGATGACATACTAGTTGAATTATATACTTCCAGAGGAATTCCCCCTGAAACTGTTAAAAATATTTCTGATGGAAAGGGAATAGAGATAACCATTCCTCTTGATTTTTATCAGCAAGTAGAAGAAAGTATACCAAAAAATCAAATACAAAAAGCAGATGAACCTCAAATCGACTTAGGAAAAATAAAAGATCTAGAAACAACGAAATTGTATTATGATGAAAATTATTTGAAGGAGAGTAAGGCCACTATTACAGCTATTTTGGATACAGGACATGTGGTTTTTGATAAAACCATTTTTTATCCTACTGGTGGTGGTCAAGCGGAAGACCACGGATGGATAATTTTTGGAAAACAGGAAATTTCTGTATTAGACGTTAAAAAATTTGGTACTGCAATTATTCACAAATTAAGAAAGATCCCAGATAAAATGAAAATTGGTTCCAAAGTAATGATGAAATTAGATTGGGAAAGAAGATTGGCTTTGATGAGACATCACACTGCAGTACATATTGTAGGTGGTGCAGCAAGAGAGATATTAGGAAGTCATGTTTGGCAAGCAGGTGCAGATAAAACTCCAGATAGAGGTCGATTAGATATAACTCATTGGGAATCAATAAGTAGAGAAACACTTGATGAAATTGAATATGTTGCTAATTCTATTGTTATGGAAAATGTAAAAATACATAAGCATGAATTATTACGGACGGAAGCAGAAAAACGATTTGGATTCACCATATATCAAGGTGGAGTTGTCCCTGGTGAAACTTTACGAATTATTGAAATCCCGGGTATTGATACAGAGGCTTGTGGTGGCACACATGCAAATAACACCGGAGATATAGGATATATAAGAATTATTGGAAGTGAAAGAATTCAAGATGGTATCGTCAGAATAACAATTACTGCAGGCAAAAGAGCAGTTGAACATGTACAGCATGACTATAGCCTATTATTCGAAGCTTCAGATACATTTTCAATCAATCCTGAAAAATTACCTCAAACAGCTGAGAGATTTTTCAACGAATGGAAAGATCAAGCAAAAACTATTTCAAAACTAAGTAAAGAGCTAGCAATTGCAAAAATTCCAGAGTTAATCAACCAAAAGAAGGAAATTAGTACTAAATTAGGAAATACAATATCACTAATATATACTATACAAAATGGACCTCAGGCAGACCTTCTAAATCTAGCAACACAAATTTCGGAACAAACTGAAACATATGGTAATGTCATAGTTGTTATTTTAGGTAATGATGGAGAAAAAGCGATGTGCGTAGTTGGTAGGAGTAAAAACAGTAATTGGGATATTTCTAAATTGGTTAGAGAATTAAGTAAACTTCTTGGCGGTGGTGGAGGCGGTAGAGGTGATGTTGTTGCAGGTGGAGGTTCAAAGGTTCATGAAATCAACCATGTATACCAACTCCTTGAAAACAAGGTAGCAGATTTATTGTAACATTAGCTATTTATTTTCATAATCTAATCAATTGGGAATTGTTTATTTGGAGATTTTTATAAATTTTATAACCCTTACACATTTAGTTCGCATTAGGTGGATACATTGACACAAGAAAATTCAGAGCTATCAATCAATGAAATACATTCTTCTTTAAGCAATTCATCAGTAGAATTAGCAGATATATTTTGGGAAATTCCCCGAGTAAAACAACTAATAAAGACAGATGAACAAACAAAATCACCAATTGAAATCTTGGTTATGATGAGAATTATGGGAGAAGTATTTGCAGAAAGGATAAAAAGAATATTTGCAGAAGAACGAACTGATATCATTAAATTCCATGATTATGATGAAAATAAACAGATGGCAAAAATAACCGTTAGTGAAGAAACTGTAAAACATAATCTAAATTTATTCCTAAAAGCACGATCACAGTTACTAAATAAAATTTCCTTTCTAACTGAGGAAGAATGGGATGTGAAAAAATGTAAAATTAATGATATAGAATTATCTATCCGAGAACTCTTGATCCCAGTTGTAAACAGAGAGAAGCAGTTTATTGATTCACTGAAAATACTATTGAGTTTAATCTAAATAATTTAGACATTTTTCAAGTAAATTCTCGGGAATATAAATAAATAATCCCTTATGAATTAAGTAGTAAACCCATCCTTGAACTTGAACAATTAATCCTGAAATACGAATCCCATTTTTTTTAATACAAATAGAACAAAACAAAATGATAGATTTAGTATAAATTTCAGCTTTGAATTGGAGTTTTATTCCCTTATTTATATTGTTAAAACATATTTCACAATTTGATAAAGTATTAAATAGTGTAATATTATAATTAAATACAGGTATTTCAATAGATAAACTCATCATCATATAAATTCATAATTTTGTTAATAAATAACTGATTATTCACCATTGATTATTGGTAAAATGAATGAAAAAATACTTCCTTCTCCATAAATACTCTCCACCCAAATTTTACCATCATGTAATTCAACTAATTTTTTACAAAGTGATAACCCCAATCCAGTTCCTTGAAATGCCCGAGTATGAGATTCATCCACCTGTTTAAACTCCTTAAAAATTTCTTCTAAATTCTCATCTTTGATTCCGATCCCATAATCGACTACAGAAAATTTGATGTAATCTCCTTCATTAAATCTATCACAAATTAATTCAATTCTACTATGTTCATTACTGAATTTTATTGCATTGGATAAAAGGTTAATTAATACCTGCTTAATTCGAATTGGATCAAAAAATGTGCTTTCCATATAAGTACAGGTCTTATTAAGTTCTATTGTTTTAGAGAGAAGAAGCGGAGAAACATGAGTATGAACCTCGTCAAGTAATAAGGAAATATTAATTGATTCGTAATGCAATTCCATTTGACCAGCTTCGATTTTTGAGATATCAAGAATTTGATTTATTAATTCTAGTAAATGTCTCCCACTTTGTAAGATATAATGAATTACATCGAGTTGATCCTCATCTAATTGACCTAATGTACCATCTTCTAACAATTCACTGAATCCAATAATAGAATTAAGGGGAGTACGTAATTCATGTGACATATTTGCTAGAAACGATGTTTTCATCTGATCTGCTTTTTTTAATTCCTCCATGGATAGCCTTAGTTGAATATTCTGCTGTATTTGAATTTCATTTAGTTTTTCTATTTCTTTATTTTTCTCTTTAATCTGAGTGATTAAATCAACTGCTTCATTTAATTTAGCACTTCTAGCAAGAATTTCTTCTATTAATTGATCTCTAGATTTATTGAGTAGACTTTCTTCATGTGAATATTCTAATATTTCACTTAATTGAATAATAGTCTCATTATTGATTAATCGAAAAATATGTAATTCTGGAAATGTACAGTAAATTGTTGCAGTTGAATTAATATATTGACTATACAGGGTACATCCAAAACTCTGTATCCATGAACTATTCTGGGAAATGAATCTAGAAAAATTAAACTGATCTATATCGAAAATTATGGTATCAATTGAAAGAGAGATCTTTTTTAAAGCGACTAATTTCACTCGAACATTCATTTTTCCCTTATACCCCACATTCAACATGTTGTACGCAATATCTAATAGAACGCTACTAATTTTTGTATAATCATGTTTTGATAATCCAAAGGTATTCTGGATCATTTCAATTCTTTCTACTAATACCTTGAGATCTTTCTCATAATTAATAGGGAATTCCAAAAGTTCAGACAATTAATCCTCTGTTATTATCCTATGTAACGAACCTATATAATTGTTTGTTCAATTTCTTTTCATTTTTCTTTTTCTCACACAAATTTATTATTTAATAAAGTAGCTTTAATAAAATAGTAATAGTTTATATTTCTTTAATCTATGCTATCTTCTATCTCCTCTACTGTTAAAAATGAAATAGAATTAAAGTATATTAGAGATGAGCTTAGACAATATTGTATACGTTTGGGATTCAAAAATGACACTATCAGAGATATTATCTCTTCATTTGATGAATTGGTAATTAACGTATTTAAACATACTTTTTCTACAGTAGTAATAGATATTAAACCTTGGTTGTATGAGAAACAGATAAACGGTATTGAAATTAAAGTGAAGGATAATGGTGTAGGAATTAAAGATATTCAGAAAATAATAAACTTTGAAGAAGAAGGTAATATAGAAAATATTACCGGTATAAACTATGTTATGAATCATAGCAGTCAATTGATTATATCTCCAAATCCATATATCGATGAAAACACTCCATCTGGATTACAGATAATATTTAAGAAATCGTTTAAATCAGATTTTAATAAATCAAGGCCAAAAAGAAGTAGCAAGAATAAATTCAAACTTGAATATTATAGTAAAAGTCATCCAAAAAAGGGAGAATCATATAATGGAGATGCAATATTTATTCGTGATAGAAAAGAAGAATTCGTCGTTGCTGTTATTGATGGATTGGGACATGGTGAAAAGGCTTCAACTTCAAGTAAAGAAGCAGTAAATATTCTTAGACAACATAAAACAGTTACTTTTGAAAACATTATTAATAAATTACACAATCATTTAACAAAATTTGTAGGATGCCAAATGTTTTTGGCTAAAATTGATAAGATTAATGATATTATTAAGTATGTATCAATTGGCAATGTTCAAGGCTATCTTTTATCAAAAGATGATAATATCGCTTTACCAACAAAGAGAGGAGTGATTGGTCAAAACATACCAAAGATAAAAGAAAAAAAATATCAAATTAGGAATGATTGTATTATGATTATTCATACAGATGGCATCTCAAAATCTTGGGAGAGACAATACGATTTTGATGCATTAGTAAAAATGACTCCATTATCAATTGTTGAAGGTATTCATGGAAAATATATTCATGATTATGACGATTCATCAATCATTGTAGTCAAATATCTTAGTTACATTAAGTGACAATATTGAAAATAAATAAAATATATTGCTTAATTTATTTTCTAATGATAAAAGTTATATTAACTAATTTGATTAACTTACATTGTCAGATATGTCTAGAAAATTAAACATTTCTCAAAGTGATAAATTAACACAGGGAAAATTACAGCAATTATTAGCTTTAGCTAATGTAGGAGATAAGGAACATAAGATATTGAGAAATCTACATAAAACAATGAAGAAGGACGATCTAAAAAAAATGATAGAGTTATTTTATGATGAATTACTAAAATTTGATTATCCCCAGTCTTTCTTTGAAAATGAACAATTATTAGCCAGAACTAAAGCTAGACAAATAGAATATTTTGAAGACTTTCTAAGCGCTGATAAAAATCTTGACTTTTTTGAAAATAGAAGAAATTTAGGAGCAATACATGAAAGAATAGGATTGGATAATTTATGGTATTTAGCATCATATACTGTATTGTTTACCAAACTAGTCGAACTCATTGAAGCATCAACAAGTGATGTAAAAGACTTTGCGAGTAAAGTAACTGCTGTTGGAAAATTAATGCTTATGGATATTGGTGCAGTGGTAACTTCATATATAGATGCAAGAGAAAATATCATCAAAGCGCAATCAGAGGAAGTATTAGAACTTTCATCACCAGTTCTAAGATTAACAAATGAAATTACAATTATTCCATTATTAGGAACATTGGATTCTGTCAGAGCTCTTCAGATAATGGAAAAAATCTTGAATACAATAGAAAAAACTAACGCAAAGGTAGTTATCATTGATATCACTGGAGTACCACTAATTGATACTTCTACCGGTGCAAACTTAGTTAGAACAGTTAATGCAATAAATTTAATGGGATCCGAGGTAATAATAACAGGTTTAAGTCCAAGACTTGCGCAAACTATTGTTGAATTAGGGATTGATTTAAAACAATTAAAAACCAAAAGCAACTTAGCAGACGGATTATCTACTGCGTTAAAATATGTAGCGCAAATGACTTAAATTACTGATTTAAATGGATACTTACAGAGATAATAACAAAAATTTTGAAAGTAATTCAATTTTAATAATCAATAATAATGAAAATG
Organism: Candidatus Heimdallarchaeota archaeon; assembly: GCA_029882335.1. Classification (GTDB taxonomy): domain Archaea; phylum Asgardarchaeota; class Heimdallarchaeia; order Heimdallarchaeales; family Kariarchaeaceae; genus JAOUKW01. Next base: position 8,518 of record JAOUKW010000070.1, read on the forward strand.
ATGAGAAAAAATTATCACAGTATTTGAATAAACACAATATTATCTCATTTTATGCCAAAGATATAGGAGAAACCCGAAATATACTAAATCATTTTACACCTGAAATTGTATTAATCGATTATGATTTAGAATATTCCAATGGAATTGATTTAATGAAGGAAATTAAAAATGAGATACGTAAAAGTACATGTATTATGACTACTGATGTTGATTCTCATGAATTAAAAATCAATGCCTTGAAAAATGGATTTGATGATATCATCAACAAACCATTAACTGAAACATATTTTATTAATATTATAAACAAAACTTTCAAAACTAGAGATGATACGCTGAGAAAATACTTGAAAACTACGAATGAGGATTACCAACAATGGATTTCCAATCTACTGACTAATTTATTAGTAATTCAGCAGTCACAAGTAATTTATCGAAATGGTCGATTTAAAGAAGAGAGTGACATCTTTATTCAAAAATTACTTGATACGATTAAAATATTTTCTATTAGTGTATTAGATGACAAACTGGAGGAAATTACCTTCGGAAATTATCAAATATTTATAAAAACAAATCCTTTGTTAAACATTGCAATTATTGCTTTGATTTCAAATGAAAGCTATAAAATAATTAGACTTAAGCATTTAATGACTGATGTTAGCGAAATCCTAACTAAATTACTTAACAAGGTAATTAATCAGAAATTAATTAAAGAAGAAAGCTCTAAATATAATAAATTCTAAGGTGAAACTAAATGGTTAATGCGAATCTACGTTTTGGACTTGAAGATAAGTTGATAATTTTTGATGTTCCATCTCTTTTGACTCCAAACAACATTGAAGATGAAATATTTGAAATACTACAAGCTATAAAAGATTTAAGCATTAAGGTTATTATAATAAATTTTGAAAGGGTAATAACAGCGATATCTCAAGGCATTGTAAAATTGAAAAATTTTATTAAAGCAATTAGTTTGATGGGTGTAGAAACCATTTTTGTTGGTATATCAGGTCAATTTGCATTAGCTTTTTCTAAGTACATGGATCAGTTTAATAATATCAAATGCTATAAAAAAATTGATGAAGCAATTAAACTAATAAATGAAGTCATCATACCCAATTCAATTTCAGATGATTTACTATTATATGCGAAAGATGCTTATAAATTCAATCAGAATCATGTAAAATTAACTTCATCAAAATTGAAAATTGTACCTGAGGACCGCACCATTGATTTAGAAATTAATAAACCCGAATTAGGTCATGTTGAAGAGAAAACAAAGGATTTACTGTATTTATTACAACAAGCAAATAAATTAGATGTTAACAAAGAATTGTATTCATTATTAAAAAATCAAAGTAATTATTCAGAACAATTACAAAAATTAGCTTTAGAATTGGACAATCATCTTAGAACGATGGAAAAGGATGAACAAAATAAAATGCAACAGAGCTAAACAGTAAAATATTGATATTTCACAAAAATTTCGATAATATGTAATTTTAATAGAACAATTGTTTTATAATACTAATTCTTTATTTTTACTTCAGAGGTGAATTGATTGGATTATAATGTTCATTTGGATTTTGGTAAAAATAACAACCTCACCTCAATAAAAAACAAAATGAAACAAATTTGTGAATCTTATAACTTTGATAAAGAAGCAATAGAGGAAATTTACTTAATTATTACCGAGATTTTAACAAATGTAGAAAAATATGGTGACAATTATGCAAAAATAAAAATATCTCCTTGGATTAAATCAGGTGAATTTATTGGTATAGAGGTTATTGTACAAGATTATGGAGATGGAATAGAGGACATTAGCTATTGGGTCAAAGATGGTAACTCAATATCAGGAAGTATGGGGGTTGGATTAGGAACTATTTCACGATTAAGTGATGAATTTGCAATTCACTCAAAAGATGAAATATCACCAAAAGGGACTAGAATATCTTTTAAAAAAGGAAAAAAATATAATAAGCAATATTTTGAATCCCAAGTACATAATAAATGTCAATTGAGGATTGCCTCGGAAATAAAGGGAAAATATAATCGCCCAAATTCAATTCATCATTCAATTTGGATAGAAGATGATAACACTCTGCTATTATGTATGATTGAAGGAAGAGGAAAAGATATTAGTACAATAGGATTAGATAACAAAGTTATAGGCAATATAATTCGTGAAAATTTGAATGCATCATTAGATACCATAACTACACAAATTGGTCGAGATATTATGAATTCTCTAGGTGTGAATTTGATTTTGTTAAGATTTGATAAAATCATCTCAACCATAGAATTAATCAATATAGGAAATTTAAATGCATACTTAATTTCAAATAAAAATGGTAAAAAATTACAGAGTATGGATGGAATAGTTAGTGATTCCATTTCTGACATTTATATAGAATTAATTAAATTATCAAATAATTCAACTATTATTTTAACTAGTAAAGGAATTTCAAGTGATTGGTCTATGGATATGAATATTAATTTTGAAAAATATCATCACCATCAAATAGCACGTGATATAATTGAAAAATATGGAAGGGAAGATGAGGAATCCTCAATTATTGTTATTCAAAATATGTGAGGAATGTATTTGAAAGTTGTACTGATAGATAAAAATCCAGAAGTATATCAATATATGAAGGAAATATTCAAGCAAGATGGATTTGAATTCGATTTAGTTGAATTAGATCATTTACATAGTATAGACAATAAAAGGATAGATCTATTAATTGTAAATTATAATAATATTTCAGTTGATATCAATTTTCAAAATAGAAGCTTCTTTGCAAAATATTCATGGGGAATTTACAAATACCTAGACTTGGATTTAAAAGAAATTTTACTAAAGAAGGGGATTACGGAATTAATTAAATTGCCTTGCAGTCCCAAAAGAATTATTGCTCTCGCTAATTCGTATAAAATGGTGTTAATATGAAGAAAGATTGTAAATCAAATTTGATTCTACTAAAATTTAGTCTCATAAATAGACTTCTCGAAGTTGGTACATTTATCCCTGAAGGATTTACATTAGAGAATAGCTATATTTTAGTATATTACAGGTATTAGAATGACATTAGAATTTAATGGAGTTTTCTATAATCCAAGGGACGCATCTTTCATTCGAAGATCAGTTAAAAATCTTGGAATTCGATTAGGATTTAATGAAAAAGATTTACAAGAAATATTATTAGTTATTACAGAAATGCTAACTAACGTCGAAAAATATGCAAAAAGTAGAGCAGACATATATGCTAAGGCATGGATTCAAGAGAATTCAATAATTGGAATAGAGATTACTTGTACTGATTATGGTCCGGGTATATCCAATCTTAACAATGCATTTTTGGATGGATATTCAACATCAAATAGTTTGGGTTTAGGTCTTGGTGCAATGAAAAAAATGAGTGATGATTTAGATATAAAAACTAGATTATTTGAAAATCAAAATGTATCATCAGGTACAACTATTATCTTCAGAAAAAAATTACCTTTGACATCAAAATTTGAAATCAGAGAAAATAGTATTGATGAAATTAGTGAAAATATAAATACAATAAGAAGAAATAAAGACAAACAACTTGTTTCTCAAAGATTATGGAAAATAGACGGATTAGTAAGATCAAAATCAAGAATCCAAATTTCAGGTGATGATATTGTAAAAATAAATGAAGATCGATACATTATTGCAGCCATAATTGATGGATTAGGGTCGGGAGTAGAAGCTAAGTTGGCTTCTGAAATTGCGGCTTTGGTGATTGAGGAAAATCATAATTTAGGCTTGGAAGAATTAGTTAATTTGATCCATCAATATTCATTGAAAACTATTGGATCACAAATTCTGATTGTTAAAATATGCAAGGAAAAGAATTTAATGGAATATATCGGTATTGGAAATGTAAGAGGGTATGTACTTAAAGGGGTGCAAACAAAATCACTACATTCAATAAATGGTATTGTCGGAAAGAATATACCCAAATTATTTAAAATTTCTACTATTGAATTTCCAAATAGATTACCAATAACAATTGTATTACATTCAGATGGAATATCTAGATCTTGGATTGTAGAAATGAATAAGAACTTCCTTCGTATCCCTCCATTAGAATTATCAGAAAAAATACTTCATTTATATGGAAAATATGAGGATGATGCATCAATTGTAGTTATACAATCAAACTAAGGAATTGCCCCTAATGATTGACAATCAATTAAATAGATTTTATTATTATATGGACTGAGATGTGTAGATATTACAAAATTACTTAAATGAGAGTCCTTAATTATAAATCCAGCTTTTTCAAATTCTACAATTAATTTATCTTTTTTATACAGATAATTCCAATTTCTTTCAGATTGATTTTTTTTAGATATCAATTCTTGTATTGTTTTACCAGGAATATACTCTTTTATTATACCATAATAACCTGTTTGCTCATTACAATCAATATGACCCTTTTTTAACCATTCAAATTTAATGTTCTGCAAATTTATTAGTTGTATATTATTCTTTTCAATATTTTCATCAAGTTTAATTACACCAAATATTTTAGGAACAGGTAATTGTTTTCTATAAGCGAGTTGATTTACGTAAAATTCATTTTTAGCCCTTTCACAACTACTTTGTCCTAAATTTTTTATGTTTTTCTTTTTGAGGAAATATATTTTTAAGGTTAATATTAAATCAAATTCTGCAAATTTAATTAAATTAACAATACCATCTGACCCTTCTGCAAGAAATTTAAAATTTGTTATATTATGCAATTCCCCTCGTATTTGTAAATCGGAGATCTTTTCTAATAATATTGGATCAAATTTTAATTGAAATTCCAAATTTGGATCATTTGGATGCATCATAATAAATTATCTCTTTAACAAATTAAAATTGTTAGATAAACGACTTAAGTAATGAATAAAAATTGATGGAATAAGAATGAGTTGGTTTAATAAGGTCGAAATTTCAGCAAATATCAC
>JAOUKW010000439.1 GCA_029882335.1 Candidatus Heimdallarchaeota archaeon
GATTCCAAGGTAATATCAATTAGCTTTTGATCATCAATTGCAATAAATCCCTGTTTTGGATCATAAAATCTCATGAGGAGTGATGTTATTGTTGTTTTTCCTGCTCCTGTGTGTCCAACAAGTGCTATTTTGCTTCCTGCAGACACATCGAAAGAGATATGTTGTAAAACTGGTGTGTCTTTTATATATTCAAATGATACATCTGAAAATTCGACCTTTCCTGCATTGAATTTCAGTGGTATGGCATTTTCCTTATTCTGTACTGATGGTTTTGCTTCTAATACATCTGCTACTCTATCCAATGCAGCCAATGAAGCTTGTAATTGTGTATAATTGTTTGCTAATTGTATAACTGGTTGAAGAAATCTTTGAACCATGATTGTGGCTAGAAATATCGTTCCAACTGTGATGTCAGAAGTTGTTGTGAGGTATCCACCTAACATAAGTACACCAAATACCAGAATTGTTGATACCATACTAATTGATGGAAACACCAATATAAACACGACTATTAATTGCTTCATATATCCATATGCTTTGTAATTGAGACTTTCAATCTCTTTAGAAACCTTCTCCTCTTGATTAAATGCTTTGGCAATACTCACTCCGGCGAGGTTTTCTGCTAATCTGCCGGATACTTGTCCGTAAGTTTGTCTTGTAGCTAACATTCGTTTTTTGCCGATAGTGCCAAAAAACTTTGCTATGATCATTGCTGTTGGCACGGCTAAAAGTGAAATTAATACAAACATCCAACCGATGGAAAACAATACAATCAATGTAGCAATGATGAGTAACAATTGAGTGGTGACTGTTGATACTACTTGTAAGCCTGTAGCAATATCTTGGGTGTCATTAACTACTCTAGCAGTTACATTACCTGATTGATTTTTATGATGAAAAGACATATCTGCTTCAACTAGCTTCTCAAAAGAATCTGATCGAACCTTGTTGACCAGTTGAGTTCGAATTCCAGTAATAATCCAGGTGTTAATTGATTGTAAACTCCATACAATTACTGCTAGTACAAAAAAAATGGTGATTAAAATAAATATTTGATTATCATTTGCATCTGTAAGTACTAGATCTATTGCATCTTTTATAATAATAGGTTGGTAGGTAGCAGCAATTGCATAGAACAATATAATAAACGATACTCCAATTACTTGATTCTTGAATTCACTTAGGTATTTCCAAAGAATGGCCAAGAGTACTCTTGTATCTCGGGTTTTTGATTTGTCTGCAAACATTGCTCCTCCATGTCTTCGCATTGCCACTATTCATTACCTCCTTGGGTATTTGCTATATGTTGCTTCTCCGCAAATAGTTTTTCCGCTTCTGGGAGCAGTTGAAATATAGTTCTATATCTATCGTTATTAGCGTATAATGTTTCATGATTTCCGATGCCTGCTACTTCTCCCTTATGCATTAATATGATTAAATCGGCAGTGATTAGCGTACTCAATCTTTGGGTAACTGTTATGGTTAGTCTGTTATAAGATAGATTTTCCAATGCTTTTCTAATCAATAACTCTGTTTTGCTATCTAGTGCGCTACTAGAATCATCAAGTAGTAATACTTCTGGATTTGCTAATATCGCACGAGCTATAGCTATTCTTTGTCGTTGCCCTCCTGATAGGGTGACTCCTCTTTCACCTATGATAGTATCCAATCCATCACTCATATTTTCAATGAATTCATATGCTTGTGCTGCTTTGGCAGCCTCAATTAATTCCTCATCGCTTGCATCTTCTTTGGTAAATGAAATATTCTCCTTGATTGAGCCTGAGAATAGAAATACTTCCTGTTCAACCATAGATACATGTCTGCGTATATCTGAAGAGTAAAGGTTATCATAATTAACACCATCGATTTTTATATGACCCTTTTGTGGTTGGTAAAGATTGAGTAATAGCTTCATTATAGTTGTTTTACCACTTCCAGGGCCACCTATTAATGCAACTTTACTATTTGCTGGTATTTTGAATGATACATTTTGAATTGCATTATTAAATTCACCACCATATGAAAATGAAACATTTTCAAATTCAATAGAGCCTTTCCAATTGATTTTATGATCTACAATTTCTTCTTTTATGGGGAGTGGATCTTTCCAATTCATTTTTTCTAAAACCCTATTTGAGTTTATGATTGCAGCTCTTAATTCGAGTAATGCCATGGGCATGGTGAAGTTGATAAACTGTAATGTTAAGAGCAGTCCAATTACCTGGATTAAATCACCAATCTCAATTTTACCTGATTTAACATCAAATAATAATACTGTAAAAACGATACCAGTTAAGATGAGTAATAATAAACCAGGCCAATAAAATGCAGATAATCTACCTTCTTTTTTGGATATTTCTGCAAATTCCTGACTGAGTTTATTGAACCTCTCTGTTTCTTTTTGTTGGGATGATAGTGATCGAACCACCTCAATTCCACGAAATATTTCCTGTGATTGTTCAGTTACATTACCCACACTATTTGATAGTTCTTTTCTTACAGGACCTACTTTCTTAGCATAAGAATATGCTAAAATAAAATAAATGACGAATCCTATTCCTATTATGGATGCTAGATTTATATCAACCAGTTGAAAATAAGTTATATAGAAGACAAGCAAAATTATTGAGAAGAATGCTCGGATGATCATACTTGCTGATGGCATGATTGCATGGCGAATTAATTGTATTTCTGTCATTCCAAGTGATAATAATTTGGAACTATTATTTTCATTATGAAAGGTAAGACTGTGTGATTGAATTGCATCAAAGTATTCCTGTCTTAAATCTCGTTCAAATGCAATTGATGCAATCCCAAATGTATAGGATGCAGAAAATGAAATAAAATAATTGATAATTGCTACAGCTAGGATTAATAGTGCAGATTGTATAAACAGCGTACCATATCCTGTAGTTTCAAGTATGTCTACTGATCTTCCGATGATAATAGATGGGATAAGTGTTAGCATTGATTGAAAGAAAGCAAGAATGATTGCTACACTAAGAATTAGTGGATTTTTCCAAAAGAAAGAAAAGAAAAGGTGTGCACCTGATTTATAATTATTCTTTTTTTTCGTGAGGGGTGGCTTCTGTGTTATCTGAGTTGTTCTATACATAGGTTACCTCTAATGATTAACATGTTTTACGAATTTTACTATATTAATGTATGGGAAGAAGCTATTCTAATTCCAAATTTTTACCACACAACCTTGAATATAATTGATCTTCATGCTGGACAAATTCTCAGGATTGTTGACAAAGGATTATATAGTATGTTTAACAAGTTTAACATAGCTTGTTTCTCCATCTAGCTCAGCAACTACAGGATGAGTATCCAGATAATAAAAAAACAGTAACTATACGTGGAGTAGACCGTGATCTTTACGATCAATTTGTTAATTTAACCACTTCATTTGGGGGAAAT
>JAOUKW010000438.1 GCA_029882335.1 Candidatus Heimdallarchaeota archaeon
ATGTTAATATTGCAAATCCAAATCATAGAATTTAGAAGATGAAATTATTTAATGGATTGGTAGTTATAATCCAAAAAATTAGAGTTATCACGAAACCCACAAAATCAGGTTTAATTATTTTGAAAATACCTCTAAAATCTAAATTTCCCTTATTCAGTAACTTATATTTGGTAATAAATAATATGGAAAAACACCCAATATGATGGAACAATAATCCAAATTTAATCAATATACTTTTTTGCCTATAATTAAATATGTTATCTTCTAGGTTATTCATGCCAAAATAAATTAAAATTACACTTAAAGCGAAAATTAGCAATGATAATAATATTGATTTACCCCTAATAATATATATTTTTTTTTATTTTCCATTTGTTTACTTATTAATAATATTGGTACTATTAAAATTATAATCACTGCATTGTAAAACTTAAACATATAAAGATCTTTATTAAATTCAATCCAAATTAACTCTGATGTAGCACTTTGATATATCCTCCATTGAATATGTGGAATATATGACATAAGTATCAACCTAAAAAAGGCTATTTCATCAGATCCAAGATTGTCTTCTTTAGAAGCTAAAGAAACTGATTGAAATTCCATCATACATTATCCTCTAATGATGCATAATAAAAAGCAAAAATTGAAAATATTATACTTAAAAGCATTGAAACTTTCGCCATTGATCTCAATATTCCTGTCCCATCACTATTAATATTTTTGACACGTTGTATTAAATAATTTAGTAATAAAATTGATTGACCCGCAACATGGAATGATGCAGATATTAAACCTTCTTTTGAATATCCTAGTGTAATAAGAATACCAGCAAACATCCAAGAATTATCCACGTCTGATAGAATTCTATTATTGTCGAATTTACCAGAAAGAGATAAAATTGTTGAATAAGCAAATACAGCATACATTGCTGCTACACCAAATACAACAGATGAGATTTTTACAGATGGATGTCTAGTCTTGTAATTTTGAATTAATCCAAATGCAGTTATAGACGATACTGGGAGATATAAATGTATAGATATCCTTGCCAAAACATCCTTGTTACCAATTAGTAAAGGTATGGTAACACCATATAATATATTAGAAGCCAAACCAAATGCGAGACCAACCGAAAATTCATTATTATCTATTAATTTGGAATTAATTTGGTTTAATCCAATTGTATTATTAGTATTGACATAACTGTTTAAATTATTAGTTATTGGAGTTGTTATATCATTCATCCAGAAATTTAGTAAGCCTTGTGTAATTGTTTGTGAAATCTGTAAACCGTTAAGATGAATTACTATACTAATCGATACAACTGGTAAATCCATGTCTAATATAGTATCATACATATCAATTAATTGAATGTTCATATTTATAACATTATTCATGTATCCTATATTTATTTCCAAATTATCCTGTGAAGATACTCCACTACTATTTTCCATAAAATCAGAGATCGAGTTAACAAGATAAAATAGTGATTGTTCTGAAATTACATAAATTACTTTCATAACCTCCGCAGCCAGTTGTATGACCTTCTTTACTGCATTTTTCACTGCCTCGGCAGCAGCTTGTAATGCACCAATGGCTTTTTGTCCCCATTCAACGATTGCCTGCCAGACATCTTTAAGAAAAATTACCTACTACCATTGAAGCTATGTCCATGATTAAAGCCATATGATTAATAAATTTCGAGGTAATTATTCGACACTTGTAAATAACACCCTACACGATTAAATACATAACGTCTGTCACAATAGGAGGTAATATAGCACAAAAATTTGAAATTCAATTCAACTCGATTTAGTAGTATTTTGGGTGATTTCAATTTAACTAACAATTATATGCACGATTTAACTTCATATGAACTACATGATTGACTTATGTCTATGAATTAAAAAAAGATATGGTAATAAATAAAGAAGAAGCTAAATTGGGATATATTCTCCTAAAGTTCAATAATTAGTACAAATGATATGTAAATAATAACTAAATGATATGGATATGATTTACCAAGTAATCCTAATTGAAACAATATATTCTTTTCCTGCTCTTCTGTATTATCATCTGTAGATTGTAAATTAATTATTCTAGTAACTTCTGATTTAATAAAAATTGTAAAAATAATAAATAAGATAAATAGTATCAAATTGATGAAAAAGTATCTATCTACGGTTCCAGTCAATGTTTTACTTAAAACTTTAAACAATGTAATTGTAGAGTAAAAAATACCAAAATAAATTAGTTGTTTACTCTCCAAATAGCGAGAAGTTAGTTCATCCCCTTTCACCTTTTTAATAATTAGAAAATAATTAATTATTATAAAGATCCCGAAGATTATAAATAAGATACTTATTAGACGTAATAATGGTTGTGCATTGTCAGTTCTATAAGTTTGTCTCCAAAAAATAAAAATACCTAATACTTCAAGTATAAAGAAATACACTTTGGGTAAGAAACTTCTTTGATAAATAATATCTTTATCATAAATTATACATTGATTATGTATATTTTGTGTATTATTTTGGACTTCAATATTTTTGCATTTCTGTATATATCTGATATATAATATAAACAAGAAAACAATAATAGTAGTTAAAATCCAAGAAGGTAACACACTTAACCATTCATTTTCTAAATTACTATTTTTAAGTGAGGTAAATCTAATGGCAAAAATTAATATTATATAAGGCATTGGATATCCAAAACCTGCATAATTTTCATCAAAATTTAATATTGGATCACTATCAATTACATTAGTTAATTTATAAGAAAATATAAAGACTAATATGCCATATACACTCATAAATATCCAAAAAACAACTAAAAAATTTAATTTAGTCCATGTTATTCGTTCAATTAGCCTAATTATTCCAATTAAAATTAACGTTGAACTAAATAAAATATTGAAATAATATATAAAAAAAATCCTTTTAATTCTTTCTTCATTTGAACCCATCATAGATGGTTTAGAAAAATAATATATGGAAAACATAATTATGATTAATATAATTAAAAAATTATAATAAACTTTTTCATATAGAGGGTTGTAATGAGATGTTAAGTAATTATGAAAAATAAAAATAATAGCGTTTAAATATAATATTACTTCAATCTTATTGATTCTATTGTTCTCTAATAGCATAAGTTATCTCCAAAGTTAAGTGTTGGATCTAAAATTTTTAATTGAACAAAATCCAATTAAAAGAGCAGGAATAATATATATCCACCAAGCATATTTTCCACGCTGGGACTTTGCGGCATATACGAAACCAATAATTGCTTCTAAGCCAATAAATCCTTCAATTCCTACCCATCCACTAAGTTCAGCAATAGCACCAACAATTGTAGCAACTGCCTCGATTGTAAAGATATGTTGTGTTTCTCTTCCAAATAAACCTGATAATATAGCAA
>JAOUKW010000071.1 GCA_029882335.1 Candidatus Heimdallarchaeota archaeon
ATGTATCAGTAATTTATATATGATATTTATGTAAATACTGTCTCTTATTGCTGAAGAATGTCAATATATTGATGATATTAAGTTGTGTTAATTGCTAACAGATTATAACAATTTAACTTCAAATACTTTTTCTTTAGCAATTATAGCGAAGGAGGAAGTAAAAATGACTCAGTATGATATATTACTATTGCTAATATGCTTTCCTAACGGTTTATCAACAAAGCAAATAGCATCTATTTTAGATATGAATTATGAAAATGTGGGGAGGTATATTCGCGTATTAAGAAAGAAGGGAGTTATCCAGAATATCAATACTGGTGATCCCAAGAACAATAAAATACAAATTTGGATACTCCGAGATTATGATCACAAAAAAATTAAGGTGGACGAGGTAAAAATTTAGGAGATATGAGGTAATATGGATAATACAAGAAAAAATAATAATGAAACTGGTAGAAACCCAAAAATAGAAAATTCAATCAGCGAAGATGGATTTAATTGTCTTGATTGTGGTTCTTCTAATGATACTTCATATGAAGGATATATTGTATGTACGGATTGTGGCTACACCAAGGAACGAGATTATGTCTATTATTCTCCAATAGCAAAGAGTTCAACAGAAATGAATAATCAAACCCATCATTCAATTGGAAAGAAACTTGATTTTGTAGGGTCCTTAGGGTCTGAAATCGGGTATTCATCAGGATTATTATTGCAATACAATGGAAAAAGTCTATCTCCGACTATGTTATTAAAATATCAAAGATTAATAAAACATCATAATAGAACAAAATTAGAAAACAATTTAAATCATACACGGACTTTAATTGCCTTTGACAAAGTATTTAAAACATTTAATCTTTCAAATGATGTAAAAACTAGAACTATATACAAGTATTGGAAATATGTTAATTCAGGAGAGGCAATAACTAATCACATGTTACTCATAGCATTATGCTTCATACTCACAGTAAAGGAAGAAAAGGATCGTGCTCCAATTAATATAAAAGAGATTATTGATCGATTTTCAGAATTTGGACATAGAATAACAAAAAAGAATGTTATGAATTTGGGTTTAAATATGGGCATTCAAATGAATGTAAATGTTAAAAGACCATATGATTATTTTAATCGACATTCTAGTTTGATTAAGACACATATCAATAATGATTTGGTTTTTGATAGATATAGATTAACTATTGATGAATTTAGTACCTTTCTGACAATTGTGGCAGGTGAAATACTTAAAAGAACAGAAATGCATGAAATCAGGAATATACAACCATATGGATTTGCATTATCAATCATTTATATGGCTGATCGATCAATTGCTGATTATAATAAATGTAAGCAAATTCTTACTCAAAGGCTTCTTACATCTTTAGCAGAGACTTCAAAATATATTATCAGAGATCATATTCAGGATATCTTAGGGAAGGTTTACAATATCGATCAGAAACATATCTTATCAGTCATAACTGAATATTATTCCAAATTGAAACAGTAAAGAAATGAAATGTAGACTAATTTAATTAATTAAATTACAGCTAGTAAACAATCCTATCTCATCCGATTGAAATAATAAAATTAGAGAAATATAAATTTCGCGTATATCATACCAAAATTAAAATGCAAAATAAGTTTCATTTTATTAGGTAATTCTCAAACTATTGGGAATAATATTTATGAACTGATGACGAAATCCAAATGTATGCGAGCGACTTTATCTGCTTTTGGATCAATTCTATGGACAGTATCTATCCTGTTCATATTAGTGAAGTTATATAAACCCACAAAGGAAAGTGGATTTAGCTATAAATTATTCAGAGGATCACTCTTTTGGTCATATCTTAATTTTGGGTTGTTTACTGCATTCCTATCTGTAGTTTTGTTTACTGATGATGTGGTTTTAGCAGGACTCATCGGATATGTTATTGGACATGTGTTTCTCTACATCAGTTTAGCATTTTTTATTTTTGCACCATTTTCAATATTCAAACCTGATGACCAGAAAATTCCAAAATTACTTTCAATTATTATCCTAATTTCTGGTACAATTATTTCATATATTAATTGGATTGCATATACTTCTGGTGACAATACACCTGAAGTTGCAAATAATGGTATTATGATATGGAACCCACCTAACCTCGTATTTTTCTATATAATCATTTTAACAATTTCTACATGGGGTATCATGGGAATTGGGTTATTTTGGTATCACGCAATGAATACTGATAACAAGGTATTGAAAAAACGATCCTTTTTAATGGGCCTTGGGTTCTTAATGCTTATTTTATCTGGTCCAGTACATGATGTAGAAAATATTAGTCAAACAATTATTATACTTGTAGACATTATGGCTGCATTAGCTATATTATTTCAAGGATATGCCATTTCATTAGATCCTAGAAAATCATAGTATGTGTAATATATGTTGTTTTTTATGATCTTAAACTAGGTTCATTTGTTATATGATTTGAAAGTATAAAATATTAATAGTACCGATGATTTTTTTAAATAAACTAACATAATTTAAATTTTTAATTATTATTTTAAATCTAAAAATTGTAAATATTTAAATATCTCTTCATCATTGAAACTTTATGAATATTAATGTTGTTGAGGGTTCAAATGGCTCAATAATATATTTAAAGAAAGGATTGTCTGATTATCGAGAGGATTTAATAGTAATGTTATTTATTAATATCATATGGGTTTTCCTTATAATTCTATACCCAAATCTTTTACTACTTTGGCTCTTATTTATTGTCATAAACTCAGCGAGATTTTATTTCCTACAATTTAATAATTTAAATCAAATTCCATTAAATAATCAGGCGATAGAAAATAGTTATAATAGTGTTTGGGTTAATATTATTCCCAGTACAAGTCTAATAGTTCGTAATTATGGAGAATTCAAGTGGAAAAATAAATCTGATAATAATTCTTCAAGCACTTATTTTTATGATGATATTATTGCAATTTTCATGATATTATATTATTTATTTCAATACTTCTTTTTATTAATTAAACCAAATACTGAATATTATTTGTTTGTTTTATCTCATCCAACGGAAGGTAATCTTAATATCTTTCATTTGAGAACAAATGATCATGAAAAAATAAAGGAATTATCTAATATCATTTCTGAAATACTTGGTGTGCATGTTATTGAGGATGTTATTAAATAATAATATGTATTTTTGAAATTTATACAGTGTTAAATTTAAATCTTTAATGATCAAATATTCAAAAATAAATAATAATTATAATACATTATCACTTTTCATTTTTCCAGGAATAAGAAATTTAGGATTTAGAAGTATTCTTTTATCAATTCTATATTGAAAACCATTAACCAAAGTTAGATTATCTGATAATATCATTTTTCAGATTCAGAACAAATTTAAAAAAATTGGAATTATTTATATATAATTCGTTAATCTATATAATAATGAGTTATTCAGAAGCCGATTTAAAATTACCTGCACTCTGGGTAATAGACAAAAATGGTGGATCAATTACCACTTCCGAGTTAATCAAAGAATTATTTGATCTTTTACAACCGAAAGGAGAAGATCTAGATATTCTTCAAAACAGAAATGATACGAAATTCAGTCAAAAAGTGAGGAATTTGAAATGCCATAGAACATTAGCCAAAGAAGGTTTTGTAGTTCATGATGATAAAGTTTGGAAAATAACCAAGATTGGAAGAAAATATTTAGAAAATAACATTGTTGATATGTAATTTCATTTTTACTTAGCTTATGACATTTATCTAGTTGATTAGTATATAATAGTTTGGATATTCGAATCTTGTAGGAAAATTTTATGTACAATGAAAACTATTTAACATCAATGGCTTTATCAAATTTGGACTTCATAGCAGGAGTGCTTACAATCACTCCAGTTATTATTGGATATCTAATGGGTATTATTACCCTTAGAATATATTTAGTGAAGAGAACTAATTTAGTTTTGCTCTCTTCCTTATTATTTTTTGCCCTAACCAGTCCATGGTTAGGTGTATCCTATGCTTTCTTGTCAGTATCTTTGGGTATTGGTACACCAAATCATACCACCTATGTATTTATCTATGCATGGTCTGTACCAATTGTGGGTACATTATGGAATTATATCACTGCATCTCTTAATACAAAACAACCTAAATTGAAATATGTATTCTTGGGTGTATTTCTCATCTTGGATGTTGTATACCTATATGCAATATATGCACTACGCCAATTTGATGTTCATAATGTTGAAAATTCCATTTTCTTAGATTCTAATTTTGAAGGAGTATCTGTTATAGTATTATATTTAACCGTACTAAGTGTTTTGTTTTTTATTGCTCCTACCTACTTTTGGATTTCTAAAAATACAAAAGAACCATTATTAAAATTCAAAAGCAGAATGATTTCATTAGGTGCTGTTTTATATGCTTTAGTTGCGATAATTGATGGATTAATTCCTTTAACTAATTTAGGTGCATTAATAGTAATTCGATTGTTATTATTGTGTGCCCTTGTTTGTTTATATTTAGGTTATAATACACCAATGAAAATAAAAGATAAATACTCTTAACATTCTATCAAAAATCTTTCAAACCAATAAATTCTTACTTAGTTAGTTTAAATTTTGTTATCGCTGGGAAAACCCTTCTTTGTAGTCATTCATCCAGAAGTCATTAATATAAAATATCATCTATCACTATATTATGCAAATAGATAAAATATACTGATTATTAATGTAAGTCTTTTATTATTTGAATCAGAATGAAATTTGTCAGATTGACTCAAATTGGGAAAAGTAAGTTATATTTAGTAAATTGCATATAGTATAATATGTCTGTCCATACATAGTCTGATTGGTTTGTACTTTGTAAAACTTCTCTCAGAGAGAATTTGCATATAGAATTTAGTAGCTCAATTGACTATAAACGTATAAAATCAGCGACTTTAGCGACGTGTGGTCTCCTAAACCATGACTATCGATCTGACATTAATGGTGATCAAATGAATTTAGGTTCGGCATTTGCAAGAAGAAAACAAATTGATGAGGAAATAAATACTTGGATCAATCGAATGAACCATGCCTCGAGGAACTCAAAATCTTACAAAACTTTAAAAATAGATAAAACACCCTATATTCCTATACCTGGTTCAATTAAGGAATATAAGAGGAGTTATAAGATTGAAGAGATCAGGGAAAACTTGGATCGATTAATAAAAGAGGATCAAGAATTGGCATTTAGAATATCTAAAACTAATTTAATCGCTAAGGGTAGGATTATTGATCTTGAAGGTTTAGAAAAAGAATTAACTATTCCAGAACTTCTTGTATTGAAAAATGATTTAACTCCAAAGATGGAAAGAATATTAAGAGCAATCCCTATTAGAGCTGAAGGTGTTGAAATACTAAAAAGTACAGATAATCATCAAGAATATATTATTGTAAATGAGGTCAGAAAGAAAGAATCAACAATGGGTGAGAAAGGTCAGGTAGCAGAAAATATGGTTCTTGATTACTATAGTGTTGATGAAGTTGAGGATTTTGGAGTTTCTCAAAGAGAAATATATGATGAAGTTGATAAAATTCATAATTTCATAAAACAAATAAAGTCTGCAATCAATACTGCAAATGAAACAGAATTAGTTGATATCTAGATTGCTTATATGATTTATTATATTCGATTTAACAATGATTGAACCTGATTGTTTGCAATTGTATTATACATAGAATTATTTTTTCTGAACAATTGTTTTGTTAGTCCACTTGATATAACTTCAAGATAACTCGTTGATTATATCGAGTAAACTATCCTCTTACTAAATTTAAAACACAAATAACTATAATGAATAGAAAATAAACGAATTAGAAAACTAAATCTTTTAAAAATTTATGATTTAATGGTTATAATCAAATTATAAGAATAAAATAGCATGTTATGTTAAATCCTAAAGATTATTATATTTTTAGTGATAAATTTAAAAAAATAGAAAATCTCATTGGTAAGGGATTAATTAAAGAAGCAAAAAGTCAACTTTCAACTGATTTGAATCAATTTGAAAAATATATGCTTACCACATTAATTCATATAGATTTAGGTGAGATACACCAAGCAATGGAAGTGGCTACACTAGCAATAAATCTATCAAGACAACAGAATAATATTAAGTTAGAAGTAATGGCAATGTTATTCCACTCATTTGCTATTATACATACCGGACCATATGACCAATTAAGCAAAACTATTGAAACTATTGAAACTAAAATGGAAAAATTAGAAAATAATACATTATCGTATAGTCATTCTCTCTTTCTAACAATTAAAGGAACTCTTTCCCATTTTACAGGCAATGAAATATCAGGAATTAATGATCTGGAAAATGCTATTCAGCAATGGAAAAATCAAGGAAATAAACCGCAAGCAGCAAGATCACTTCATCACCTTGGACGATTGTATCAACCAATTAAAGCATTACCAATAATTGAAGAATCTAGACTAATTTGGCATAGTATGGGGAATGTATTATCATATGGAAAAGCAAGTTGTTTCCTTGGATATAATCACATAGCATTAGGGAATTTCAATACTGCATTCGAATTGAATTCAAAAGCATTAGAAATAGGATACCAGGAGAATAATACAACCTTAATTGCTAATGCTAGTGAGTGTCTTGGTAATATTTTTCTCTCCAGAGGAGAATATGAAACTGCAATTACTCATTTCACAAGATCAAAAGAGAGTTGGATTAGTAATGGTCGACGATGGCCTGAAAGTGCCAGTAGATTATACCTCGGTAGGACATATCTAATTTTAGGTGATATGAATAATGCAATTTCTAATTTAAAGAAAACCTTAGACCTAAGATCGGATCTTGGTATGAGTAATTCATGGTTAATTGACCCTATTTTTTATCTTATATGTGCCTTCATATATAATGATCAAAAAGATATGGCAATTGATTTGAAAAATAAATTAGAAATTATTTATCTAAAAGACCCAAAACCAATAAACAAAATTTATCTTAAATTATCTGAATGTATAATCTTAACTCATAAAACAAGATTAAGAGATAAAATAAGTGCAGCGATTATTTTAGATGGATTAAATCTAAATTATGAAGAAATAAACTGGGGGATTAAAATAACAGGTTTCAAACTAAGATGTGAGTTACTTCTACTTGAGTTGGAAGTTACATACCATGACGAAATATTATCAGAATTAACATTATTAATTGATGAAATTAATATGATTGCAAAAAAACAATTTCTTCCATCAGAGGAAATTGAATCAACGATATTTAAATCCAAATTAGAATTAATACGAGGAAATTCCAAATTAGCAATGGATCTATTGCATAGTGCCCATGAAATTGCTGAACACTATAATATAAATCATCTTGTTCTTAGAATTAATGATATTATAAAACGAATACAAGAGGATATTCAAAAATGGATTAATATTGATGAAACAACACCACTATTTGAAAAAATCAAAGAATTAGAACTCAAAGACTATCTTGATTTTACCATGAAATTAAAGAATGATAATACCACTGAATAAATCGAAAAAAAGGTAATTTAATTAAATAAATCATGATAGATCAACTGAAAATAATTTTCGATATTAATTAAAATGATCTAGTAGAAATTAAGAAATCAAAAATATTGGGTCTACAATAAAGAATTGATAATTTCAAGAAAACAAATTCATCTGAAACTAAATGAAAGTTCTGGATTCAGATTAAATTGTTTAGAAACAAATTATTGAATTCTAATACTGTAATATTATTCAATTTCAATCCCTTCAATTCTTCAGCAAGTCTTTGAGACAATCCTTTTAGATATTCACCCCTAAGTATAATACATACATTTTCTTCTTGTAGTTGATATCGTAATACTATATCCTCTAGTAAATGGTGTAATCCTTTTTCTTCAATTCCAATTATATTTGGATTAAAATAAGCTTCACCTACTAAATACCTTTCACCATAAACATACAGACATTCTAAATATTTTTCAGTATTATTACGCTCAATAATTGCATCTTCTAAACTCAATATTGCATTATCATCAGAAAACTCATCATTATAAAATTTAGAAAGCGAATATCTAACTACATCAAAATCATAGTTTTCCAATAGTCTTGCTTTCGCCTTTTCTTTTTGGGATAACACACGTCCATATTCAATTAAAATGTCTAAATAATGATACCAAAAAATCCGTATACCATCTCCTAAACAGCCATGTTTAATGATATTATTATTTATTACACCTAATTTAATAATTTCACTCATATTTTTCTGATTTACATTTGATGTTTTCTTTTCAATAATTTTTTCTCCCCAAATTCCAGATATGTCTATTTGAAATTTATGAAAATCAATAATTAGTAGATTATCAACTCTCAATGTTTGTTTGTGTTTTTGATGTGCAGATATTTGGGTGAAACTAATATTGGGAAATATCTCACTTAATAAAATATGAACTTCTTCTAATTGTACTTTGGTTAATAGGTCTTGGACAAAGGTCACTGTTCCATTTGAAATAGAAAGTTCTGTAATTAGACATTTTAAAAATAGTAATATTTTATCCGATTTGTAATCATCATAAAAAGGGTAGGATATATTCAAAACTCCCCTTAACTTCATCGCGTCAGTACCTATGTAGGCCTCTTTATTCTCTACTTCTCCAATAAATTCATATTTATATTCGCCCAAAACAGCAGATACTTCTTTTTTTTCAATCTCATTATTTACATAAACACAAGTTGGTGTAATCTCAATAAGTGTTGTATGCATTTAAATTATATAAGATATAATTATTTTAAAGATTATTGTATTTGTATATATTATTATTAAAATGATTATTTTCACTTTAGAGTTAATTATATTGGTTTAATATTTTCCTTTCCTTTTTTTACCAAGATAAAAAATACTGAACAATAAAATTACTGAAAAGGGATTTAATTGATATTCTACGGGTGATTGGTCGGTGTTTGAAACTGGTGGTTGAGGATTATTTGTATCTGCTGTAGAAATCAATTCAAAGATCATTGAATCTCTGGAATAAATAAGTCCATAACCATTTTTAATTACTAGTCTCATTGTATAATTTCCATCAGATATTCCTTGAAAATACCAAACTAAGGAAAAATTAACCAAATTTGTTGCTATCACTTGCCAATTATTTTGTCCTTGTAGACTATATAGTAGATCAAATGAAAAATCTGCAGTAAAATTATTTACAATCCCCCATTCAATAATCATACTATCTATATATTCTCCACCTCTTGCTGGTGTGATAAATCCAATTACAATTATTTCGGGTAAAGTATTACTTAATGGAGTCAGGTCAATTGTTGAACTACTTCCATAAAGTGAATAAGAATCATCATACACACCATTATAATCTGAATCTGTAGATATGTGATCAGACCAAAAATTATAAGCAAAAACTGAATCCGCGTTATCGGAAGCATGTCTTCCATTTGCAACCAAATCAATAAAGTTATTCCATTTGATAATGTTTCCAGAACTTGAAGAAGTTAATTCTATTCCGTATCGACCAGATCCACTAATAGTGTTAAAATAAAATAAATTATTATGAGCATTTGATACAGAGAATGCATAAAATGTAGATGAACTTATAGTATTATTCGTAAATAGATTATAATTAGATCCCAAGTTAATGATAATACCATTTTGATTGGCATATAGTGAATTTCTGATAAAGTTGCTACTTGTTACATGGTTAATACCAATTGCTTGACCAAGAGAATTACTAATTATATTTTCAGTCACATTTATATTTGTAATTTCATTGAAAACCATTCCAGTAATACTTATTTGATCCAATCTGTTATTCTCGATTATTATATTATTTGAATATGTAATTACTATACCTTCTGAAAAGTTAGAATACGTATTATTTAATATTTGGATATTTGATGAATGATGAACAGAAATAGCAGAGTTAGATCTTTCAAATGCATTGGATGATATTTCAACATTTGTTGAATTGACAATGAATATCACACTGTGAAATCCTGAAATTACAATATTTTCCACGTTTTGATAGAATAATAATGCTTCATTATTAATTGTATTTCCTGAAACACTAAGTTGAACTACCTTGTCTTCATATTGAGATACTATCCTTAATCCATTATGTACCATTTCATTATTATCAATAATATTCGATCCTGAATTGAATAGAAAGATACCTCTCATTTCTAAACTATCTACTATGTAATTGGATGAAATATTGTTAAACATACTTGAGAGTAACTTTATCCCAACTGCATTTCCTGTGATATTATTACTATATACTGAATTAAATTGAGAATTAGATAAATCAATTCCCATAGTGGAATAATCAAGTACAATATTGCTATAAATTGAATTATTATTTGAATTAGAAATGAATATTCCATTAAAAATTCCATCATTAATAGAATTATGAGAAATTAAATTAAATGAACCATAATATACGTAAATACCCTTATTATTTGATATAAATGTATTACTTGTAAACGCCATTTGACTTGATTGAAATGAATAAATGCCTGTATCATGAGAATAAATATATGAATTTTTAATCGTTATATTATTTGAACCATAGAATGAAAATCCCTTGTTTATTGAATCTGCATTTGATAATTTATCAACAGTAATTGTTCTGAAAACCATATTCGATGATTGATCTGCAATTACACCTGTATTTCTATGTTGTATCGTTATGTTATTAAATGAACCTCCTATGTTATTTGTAATTCTAATTCCTATGGTTACATTTGTAATACTGATATTTCTGACTAATGCATTAGGTGTATTTTCAATTACTATTCCTGTAGTACCATTCACTAAAGAAATGTTTTCTAAAATAAAATAATAGTCTGTATTAATTATTGTTGTTAAATTAACTCCATTTTTAATGTAATAGCTTGAAATAACTATCGGATATCTTGATGTACCATCTCCTTGCCAACCATTTGATAAAACAGCACGGTCAAATTCAGCGTTTCCATTTATATAAATAGGACTAATTACAGTTAATCTCTGTAATTCTATGTCATTTGACCTTTCTGGTTTAGAAATATCTACTGTAATTCCTCCTGTTCCTCCTGTTTGCGAAAGATTATAATTAGATCCGAAAAATAAACTTAGACAAAGTAGTAATGTAATTTTCCTTTTCATCATGTGTAAACAAAATTGAATTAGATCGGTTAATAATAAGGTTTATTGGGATTTTATGAAGTAATGAATGCTTTAAAAATTAATAGATGAAAATGGAGATTTTAATATTTTTTAGTCTAATAATATTTCAATAAATATTAAATGTAACAATTTATCAATCATACAATGAACAGCAATTATTCAACTAAAATCAACAAATCATCTAAAATTGCAGTGTGGGGTCCTCCTTGCTCTGGAAAATCTACTTTTGCTTAATATTTAATTAGAACATTATCAATTCAAAAATATCTTCACACAGATGATTACCTAACTTGGAATCCAAAAAATAAATGGATCTATATACATTTGGACTATAAATACCACTAAGACATATTATCAAATCTTACTATATCCAATAATATCAAATTGTAATTGGTGTCCATTATTTTTTTACATTTTTCCTCATTTTAAGAAAGATTGATATTCCTGAAATATATATTAATAATGCAACCACATTTGAAATAGGTAAGACATCAACATCATCACTCTCTCCATCTTGAGAATTCAAAGTAGATTCTATTTAAATTTCTAGATTAAAACTTGATGAGGTTAAATACATAACAATATGTTATCATATTTGTATGAAATTTCATAATATGAATGCATAAATTGTATATTCATATTTTGATGTATTCCAATGCTGAGAGAAGTTATATCGCTTTTGAAATTTCTTATTAATTTACTTTATAACTTTCAGACTTCCATACCACTTTTTTCTTGATTTTTGTATCTATGATTGAATTTAATACTATTATTTGATACAACATATAATGAATTGGGAATAATAGAATATGCCATGATACACCAGTAGTTGCTGATTTTTGAACAATATGTAATAGATATAGAAACGATAGATAGAATATTAGAGCTAACACAAAACCGATGGTTTCAAGAACATTATCTGAAGAGATTAAACTTAATAATAGTATTATTATGGGAGCAATCGCCCAAGTACCTATCGCATTTGCTTTTGCAATTTCTGACTTATTTAATAAGGATACTCCAATTGCTAAATTTTTTGAATATCCCTGTTTAATTTCTCTTAAACTTTGATACATTCTTGCGAATACACACCCATATAGCCTCAACACTTTAGGATCGTAACCTAAATCCCTACCCATCTTTCCCATAGCGTAATCATCTACAATAGCATTTTTGACTGATTGAAATCCTCCAATTTCTTCGTAAACCTCCCTCTTAAACATCATATACTGTCCATTGGCAAAAGAATGTCTTTTATTATTGCTATATCCACCTAACGATACTGTTCCAATTATAAAGACGAGTAGTAATATTTTCTCCCAGAAAGATTTGAGAATTTGAGTGGTTAATAATGTGATAAATCCAAGACTATCTTCTAATTCACCAATCATATAACGAAGAGAATTTGGTGAGTGGATTGTGTCTGCATCTGTAAATAGCAATACATCTCCTTTGGTATGTTGATAACCTGAATGACAAGCCCATGGTTTTCCCACCCATCCCTTTGGTTTAGTTTCTTCTTGAATAACAATAAGTTGTTTCATTTTTACCTGATATTCTTTCAATATTTCCTGTGTTTTATCAGTTGAATTTCCCTCCACAACAATCACCTCAAAATCTGGATAATTCAAAACCATTAGGCTATCTAAACAATTTTGAATATTATTTTCTTCGTTTTTTGCAGGAATTACAACTGAAACCAGTGGGTAGAATTTAGGCTCTTTTCTCCGTACTTTGTGAGCTGGTTTAACAATTTTAATACTGATGACTCCAAATAAAATCTGGATTGTTAAGTAAATTATAATAATAATATACAACCACGTCTTCACTATCACAAATAATTATTACATAATTATTACATATATTTTATTATATTATTCTTTCATTTTGGAAATATTCGCGAGATAGAAATGTAAATAATCCTAAGGTTAATCTAAATGGTACTGCTGGTTTGTGTATTCGCAAAGATAAATGATTAAAAGAGGGAATTAATAAGGGATTGAAAAGGAGATCAAACATCTCGTAAAAAACTAAAATACCGTTTCCAAGGACCTACTGCCACTTTTCTTGTTCGGATTAGATTTCTATTTATTTGTGATATATGAGACATATCGTGAACTTGCCAGGCATTGAGTAATTGTGAAAATTTCACTGGTCCTATTGATGGATGGATTGCATCTCTGTTTAAATCACTTTCATGAATTTGCAGTTCA
>JAOUKW010000440.1 GCA_029882335.1 Candidatus Heimdallarchaeota archaeon
ACGTTAGTACTCAAAGTTAAATTACAATAACTTTGTGAGTGATCGGCTAATGTTAAATAACACGGAAATCCTGACTTCGATGAAACCTAATGGGTTGAGAAGCAGAAAGAAGTCACAAAATGAAGACCCTGCTAATCCCACATTATATGTATGGGAGTCTGGCGACGGCATGCATGGTTTGGGCTGAACGTGGATACGTGTGTACTTTACATATACAAAAAAGATCATGTAATTTCAAACAAATAATAGGTTTATTAACTCCGATATATACACTTATTTTATGATAGATTTGAATTGGTTAAGATATCGATTTCGATGGGCTTATGTCTTACTATTACTTGTTGTATTTCTCCATACTATGTATTTAGTACTATACAACAACCAACTCATCATTCTGGGAATTATCGCGGTATATCCCGGGATTCTCTATATATCAGTCATACGAAAAAGTGAATTGGATGATAAAGAACCAAGGGGTTTAATTGCCCTCCACATCGCAATGGGCATCTTAATCATACCGATAGCATTTATTTTAGAGATATCGGGATTACGATTATTATTATTAGGAGATATCACTCCGAATAGTAGCATTTTATTTATTCAATATATTTTTTGGTTTATTTATTCTTACTTTATTGTTGCCATTTGTGAAGAGGGATTAAAATTAATTGCATTTCTGTTATTAAATAAAATCCATAAAGAAAATGATTCACCTACAGACAGTATTGTTTATACCGTTGCAATTTCAGGAGGTTTTGCAATATTTGAAAATTACAAATATGCACGATCTGCAGCTTCTTTTTCCCTGGAATTTGGATATCTAACTGCAATTGTAAGGACATTTACTGCAATACCAGTTCATATTGGATTAGGTATGATTATGGGATATTTTTTTTCTAAGTATTTATTTTTTGATAAATTAGGTAATCAAAATAAAGATAAAAATTATTACCGAAAGTTAGCAATTATTGTACCAATTATCATACATGGTTCTTATGATTTCTTAGTCAACATCCTTTATGGCAATCAATATTATGCTGATTTAATAATAGCAGTTTTATTCTCCTTGATACTCAATTTTTTTGCTTGGAAATATGTTATTAAATTACGTAAATCAAGTTACATTATTAGTTCTCTTTGAGATCTACCAACTCAATTCCGGTTATCTTCGAAAATTCGATTATTTTCTCATCCCTATAAAATTCAGAGAAACAAATTCTTATTATACCTGCATTTGCAAGCAATTTAAAGCAATTCCAACATGGACTGGCTGTTGTATAAATTGTAGATTTATCAATATTAATCCCATGTTTTGCAGCCTGAACGATCGCATTTGCCTCTGCATGTACTGTACGAATACAATGACCACTTTCAATTAAACAAGTTTCTTCACTACAGTGATCTAAACCGCGGATTGACCCATTATAACCTGTAGAAAGAATATTCCTATCTCTCACAATTACAGCACCTACTTGCTTTCTCGTACATGTACTTCTCGAAGCAACATGTTTTGCAAGCAATGAAAAATAACTATCCCAAGATGGTCGTTCCATAAGTTTAATCTAACTTAGGGATTAATAAATATTTCAACTGCTTTTATTAATCTATTCTAAATAATGAAATAATTGATAATGATAAATTATGTCTTCATTATCAAAGAATATTTAACTGATAGTGAGATAAATTGTAATTATACAGATAGTATCTTTGGAGAGTCTCTGACAGGTGAGCAATCAAAAAGAATTGATTTTTTCTATTTATCCAAAAATAAATACAACATCAAATAACAATATATTTAATATCCAAACAATTCATAAATCGGGCTATTATCCGACAGAATTAGAATATCTTGTTAATAAGATACATTTTGCAAACACAAATCTCGAAGTTGAAGAAAACACCAGAGAGTATCATGATTTCATAAATAAAAGAAAATTAGAATTATTAGAAATGTTCAAATGGATTAAAAAATGCGAGAATTTAAATCAGAGAGAATTATTCTTATTAATTAACAATCATCATATCCTGCATAATGAACAAAACGAAATAATTTACATAGGAGGACCACTAGGTGGTGGTTATCTAAAATTAGATCACACTTTAGACGAGATGGAAAATGAACATTGGTATTCATTTTTATCATTGGATGAGAAAGGAATTGGAAAAGAAATACCCTCTGTAAACACAGAGAAGGAATATAATAATGCAATATTAGATAATTCACTAGGTGATTTACTTAATATTTCAAATTTTCCTATAATCATCGATAGTCTAGAATTTTCAATTATACCTGCTTTAAGATATTTTGAAAAAGAGTATGAACGAATTTCTATAATAAATGATTTTGCACCATTGGTAGATAGTGCATTAACTGCAGCAAGATCTATTATTAATCAAAATTATCTGTATTTTCAAGAGATTCCATCAATTCTCAAACAAAGATTAGTTCAATACAAAATAAATCAGGATACACACATACCTGATTTTTTAGGACTCCAAAAACTGATAATTGAAAGTTCAAAACAAAATAATTTTAAACTTAAAATATTAGGATACTCTTTCAATTCCGGTACTAAATCATTTTCATTGGTAGTAGATGAATTATTCTCGAATTACACTATTTTACTCATTGTTGAGGATGAATTTACAAAATCATTGAAGTTTGTTGAAGAAATAAAACAAGAATTAGAACTAAAAAGAGAAATTATCGCATTTGAAAATGATTTTCGTAATAAGAGTGATCTTACCAAAACAAATGTAAAATATTCCTCAAACTTGGTATGGTTTAATAGTTACAAATCTTTGATTTCTAAAATAAATAAAACACAGTCAAAACAAACATTTCAATACCCAATAGGATTTATTGATATTAAAATTGGAGACGATGGAAATGTACATTATAATCATTCCTTTAATGAGAATGAATTTCCAATAGAATATACCTCAATTCTAGATCATTTTAAAAATGCACTTGAATTAATAGTTACAGGACCTTTGGATCTATTTAATTTTAAAGTTGATAATATTTCAGTCCATTTGGCAGATAATTGTAATCGATATGTATTAACAAATTACCTAGCTAAGAAAGATGAGAATAGAACTACCTTCATAATATCATATGAAATTCAGTCAATTCAAGAGTTAAATTTGATATTTTTGAAAAGAAATAGGGATCTTACTTCAGATGAACAGAATATAGAATTATTATGCAAAAATGAATATAATAAAATAAAAATAAATTTGGCACAAATTGCAGAAAAGCCAGAAAATATAATACCTTTTATCGAGTTAAATGAAATTATTAGTAACCCCAAACCTTTAAGTTTGTACTCTAAAAAAATATTATCATCAAATGTAGTACCAGTACTTTTGAAGAGAATAATAATCGAGATCGAACAATGGGAAG
>JAOUKW010000072.1 GCA_029882335.1 Candidatus Heimdallarchaeota archaeon
TCACACTCTCTATAGCCACATTTGTTGCTCCTTGAATTTTCAAAGAAATAATGTCAGCAGCAACTTGTTTGAGCTTATCCATACTCCACCCTCACTACTTAAATATTAAAAAATAGACATTATGTTGAGTAAAATCGCAAAGTTTATTGTAGGAATATGTTTAGATATATTATCATAAGAGAGAAGTTGAATGAACTTAAAACAAATGTTGGATCAAGCAGATAGCATAATTTTTGTTTGTTCCGGAAACATTATTCGATCTGCTTATTGTCATATTAAAAGCATACATTACAATATTCCAAGATCAATATACTCTGTTGGTGTAAAGTATTACAATACAGAAATTGATCCACCAGTACGAACACGATTATTGAAGGATAATATCGATCAAAAAATAATAGACTCATTTAATCCCACCCATATAACCAATTTTAACGAAAAATTAACCAAAAATGATTTATTCCTATGTATGACCAATGAACACCTAAATTTAATTCATAAATATTTCCCGAATAATCCACAATTATTAATCACTCAACTATTAGATGAAAAAACAGACATAATTGATCCCTATTACACTCAAAATTATGATATAACATTTACTAAACTTGATTTATGTCTACATAAATTACAGGAAAATTTTCTAAAAATCGATGATTCTAATTAAAACCACCAATCTGCATGAATTAAAATTTGAACTACGCTTCCTTTTGGTAAATCATCAAGTATTGCTAGTTTATCCCAAAATGTAACTGATTTTTTATCAACAATAAAATGATGTTTACCACCTGCTTCTGAGATATAGAGATCATGACCGATTCGATAGGCCGATTTCAAATTATACTCAGTCAAATCAAGATAATTATCCCTAACCAGCTTCTGTGATACATATTTTTCTCCATGTCCTGCAACCAAGGTTATTGGAAAATGTTTCTTAAATTCCTCCACTTCTTCCTTAAATAAAGGAATAGCAGGATCTATTTTGCCTTTAGTTTTGGCTAGAGTCTCATAATGGAAGCCAACATCAAAATAAATTGAGCTTTGGGATTTAAATACCTCTATAACCTCGGAAAAAGTAAATTTTTCAGCGTTATTCCGAAGAAAGTATATTGCTGGAATTTGTAATTCAGCTTCCAATTCAATCATCTTCATTGCTCGTTTCAGACTAATATCTACATCGTGACGTACAATAATTATTGCTTTATTCGGTTTCTTAACAGGTTTGATAACCCAATCCTTCATTGCAATTAACTCTACATCAGGATTTTTAACAAGGTGTATCCAGAATTTTTTTAATCTAGACAATTTATAATCATTCTTCCAAGATTGAAATGATTGAAACAAATAAATATTGGGAAAAATAATCCCAGGTAGTATAAACATCCAAAAAATAAAATTGTAATCCATAAGTAAGTAGATAATTGAAGTCAATGACACAAGGGAATTAATAATCACTAGATACGGATAATATGGGAGTAAATCAAATATTAAAGTGGCAAATCTATAATTTTTGGAGTAAATATACCAAAATACAAGGTGTGTTATCGCAGAAAAGACAAATAACAACCAAAAGATAAACTCCATGATAATTTTTGAATCTACTTCAAATTAAACTTTTCAGTACAACTCGATAAAATCCAATGTGTTTTGAAATTTTGTAATATTGATTAATTAAAAACTAAGAACTAGGATTAATTGACTTATCTAAACAGATAACTAAAATAGATTATATGGTTATTATAGATTCTCGATTACTAGAGGTGATTTATATGGAAGTAAAGATACTTGATTTTGATACAACTGCAGAAATTGTATTCATCAATCCTAAAATAGAAGACCCAAGAGATTCACTATCAAATTTAGCACAGATTAAAATCGGGCCTAAAAAACAAATAGTCCAAGTTATTCGATCTGAATTAGTTAAAGAAAATGAAATTGGTTTACCCACTTCATTAGCACATACCATGAAAGCCGAACATGGAGATAATATAACTATTAACCCCAGAAGACGCACAAATGTATTGAATACCATTATGAAAAAATATGATAGACAAAAATGGAGTAGTGACGATTTGAGAAGCATAATCGATGAGATGTATACTGGAAATGTCACGGATTTAGAGATGGCAGCATTTACTCTTGCCATGCAATATGAGGATTTAAGCACAGATGAGACAGAACATCTCACCCGTTCATTTACACTTCATAGTGAGCAAATTGATTTTGGAGAACCAGTATATGATAAACACAGCATTGGTGGCATACCTGGAAATAAAGTTAGCTTATTGATAGTCCCCATAATTGCAGCTGCAGGATTACTCATACCTAAAACCTCATCACGAGCAATTACATCACCATCTGGAACTGCAGATACCATGGAAGTTTTGTGTAACGTAGGTTTTAATGCAGAAGAAATTATGGAAATAGCCCCAAAAACACGAGGCATGTTGGTATGGGGTGGTCAATTAAATCTTGCACCTGTAGATTCTCAAATAATTAAAAGAGTTGAAAGGCCATTATCATTGGATCCCAAGAGTGTTATCATCGCATCGATCCTATCAAAGAAATTATCCACTGGTGTAGACCATATGGTTCTAGACATGCCTACCGGTGCAGAAACAAAGATGGAATCACGTGCAGAAGCTAAAGAATTATCACATCTATTTGTCGAAATAGGAAGACGAGTTGGCATTAAAATCGATTGTGCACTGACCTATGCAGATCAACCAGTAGGACATGCAATAGGACCTGCTTTAGAAGCCAGAGAAGCATTACTTACCCTTGATGGAAAAGGTCCCAGATCTGTATTAGAAAAATCCAATGAACTTGCAGGAATATTATTGGAAATGGCTGGTGTCGCATCACGAGGAAAAGGTGCTCATGTAGCAGAAGAATATGTAAAAAGTGGAAAGGCGCTGGAAAAATTTTATGAAATTATAGAAGCCCAAGGTGGTTCCAGAATACTACCAAAAGATATACCAGTTGGTCAGTACACATCTACTATCACCGCAAAAGAAGATGGTTATATTTCACATATATCAAACAAACAGATAAAAAATATTGCAGCTACACTTGGGTGTCCTTCTGATAAATCAGCAGGATTATATATTCATCGCAAAAAAGGTGAGTTCGTTAAAAAAGGCGATGTAATACTAGAACTATACTCAACCAGAGAAGGTGCTCTAGATGATGCTATGAATATTGCTAAATTAAAATCACCATTTTTACAAGAAGGTATGGTTTTAGAAAGAATCAGTTCAAGCCCAATTCAATTGGATTAAATTACAGTATTAGTCTATTGATATAGGTATCATTGACTGAAGATTTAAAGAAAAACGAATATAAAATAAAACAAGTAGAATGTCCTGAATGTAAATTCGATCAGGCCAATCTAATTACACACCTAATGGACATTCCATACTATGAAGATTATTTAATGATAAGTATTGCCTGCAATAAATGTGGCTATCGAACCAGTGATTTTCTTAATCTCACACATAAAGGACATCTACGCTTTGAATACCTAGTAGATTCTATCGAGGATCAAAATACCAAAATTGTTAGAGCTCGAGAGGCAACAGTTGAAATTCCGGAATTAGGTGTTAAATTAGAACCAGTCGGTGATGCTACAAGTTGGATCCGTAATATAGAAGGTGTCTTACTGGATTTTCAGGAAAAAATAGAATTAGCAGTTATTCAATCAGGAGGAGATGAAGAAGCACGACTTGCCGGAGAAAAATGTCGGTATTTAATTGATGAGATGCTAATGTTTAATCAACCATTTACACTGGTAGTTGACGACCCTTCAGGTAATTCTTTGATTATCCCCACTCAACCGGCAAAATTGGTAAGAATAGAAAAAGATACAGAAAGTCAAGAAGAATAGGTTAAAGTAAATATTTATGAATCACATTAAGAACTTAATAATTTTGTATCAACAATGTGAAAAAGATCATGAATTTAATGGTTTCTTCATTGAGGAATTATACCTTATTTATTATTTTTTACAACCCATTTTGATTATTTGTTATACATAACAACAACATTATAAAAAAATTAGAATTTGCAATCAATTCAGGACACTTTCGAAAATCCTTTTAACTTTAGATGAATATATCAAATTAGGGAATTTTTTTTCCAAAATACTTAGCCTCGTGGTGTAGTGGCCAATCATAGCGGGTTTTGGTCCCGCCGACCTGGGTTCAAATCCTGGCGAGGCTATCTTCTCTTCATATTTTAAGTCCCTACGGTTTTGAAATACCAATATTGTAACTTATTAATAGTTCACGCCGTTTTTTCAAGCACCTACGTAAAACCCATTATTAGAGATATTTATCACTACATGCCGTTTTTCAAGAAATTAATATAAAAGTTGAATCAATTTGTATTTAGATTTCTTTTGCTATCAATTATAGTTACAATAGATATAGATTGTCTATTGATGCTTGTTGCCTGTCAACATAAATTTATTAGTATTTGTTTCTAATGATCATTCTTGTACAAGCAATCGATATAACAAAGCACTACATAATCAGAATAGTAAAAGTACAACCACAATGTTAATCTTACACTACCTAGTTCAAGTATTTTTATTAATCATACAATCGTAAAGAAAGCTATGATAAATGAAGAATTGAGAGGGAAAATCCTTAATATACTTATACCTCAATTAGATCCGTCAATGACATTAAATGTTGGTGATAAAATACCCGGTGGTTGGGAATCAGATATTTATGCAATTACAGCAGAATTTAATTCTGATAATTTATACTTTGTTGTCCGAGTATTAAAGGGAGAAAATACCACAGTTCGAGCTGAAAAAGAATATCAAGATATGATTAATCTATCGGAAATCGGCGTCTCAATACCAAAATTGTATGGATTCGGCCCATCAGGAGAAACACATAATGGCTTTATCATAATGGAACAGATATTAGGTAATAATATGGGTGAATTAATGCTAGCAGGAGCTCCTGAAGAAATACAAAAACAAGTGATTAAAATGGTCAATTTACATCTTGGAATACAAGAAAAAGATTGGAATAAAGTTACTGAAGCTAATTATGATATCACAGCCAATCCACGCGCATTTATTAATTCTAGATTAGAAAGGTATGAAAATAAATTACAACATAGTTCATTCAAATCCATTATTGAGCCAATAATAAAAAAGCTCTACCAAGTAAACGTAGAAACAACGAAATTACAGGTAATTCATAATGACTTTCATCCTTTTAACATTCTTTACCGTTTAGATGGAACTGCTGTGATTATTGATTGGTCTGGTGTAGATTTAGGTGATGCAAGGTTTGATGTAGCTTGGACATATCTATTAATTTCATCTTTTAATCGACAGTTGGCAGATTTTACTCTTCAAGTATATTTTTCACAAAAACCAAATCTGCAAAATCAGTTTGATATATTTATAAAACTAGTTTGCATTCGTAGATTACTAGACATAGAAGTAATTGCAGCGTCGAATATCGACTTAGATATGGGATCCTCACTCATTACAAATTTTATAAGTTTTGCGGAAGAAAAATTAGAAGTCCAACTTGATAAATTCAAAGAAAGATTAAGATAGAAATAATTTTGAAAGGAATTGGATATTATTTATCCAATTTCACCATTTTAACAAAATAAAATTATCTGATATTTTTGAACAATCTCCAATATTTAGTCTAAAACTATTTGAGATTTAATTACTATATTCAGATATGGATAAATCACCTAGTGAATCGGAAACAGAGACTGTTCAATTGATGATGCCGTCTCATAGTAATCCATCAATGAGAGATGGAAGTGTCGAATTGGGATCTGTTAATGGTGGAGCGATTTTGAATCTTATTGATAATGTTGCAGGACTTGCAGCACTTAGACATTGTCGAACTCGAACAGTCACTGCCTCTATTGATAGTATGAGTTTTTTAAATCCCGTAAAAGTAGGAGAATTATTGATACTAAAGGCAAGTGTTAATTATGTCGGTAGTACATCACTCGAAGTTGGAGTAAGAGTAGAGACTGAAAACTTACGATCTGGAGAGAGAAAACATACAGGAACAGCCTATCTTACGTTTGTGTCCGTAGATCAAGAAGGAAAACCAATACCAGCACCTAAATTGAAGTTGGAAACAGCAGAGCAACATAAGAGATATGAAGCTGCAAAGATTCGATTAGAGAATAGAAAACGATTTAGAAATGAAGAAAAAAATAGATTAAAGAAATAAAATATTTGTTATGTAACTAAAATTCTACTGAAATAATGATTGTAAGAAATGAATTAGCAAAGATTTAAAGATAATGAAATTAATAGACAATATGCAGTCATGTTACATTTAATTCCTACTGAAGAAGAAAACCATCCACTTTTGAAGTTACAAGGTAAGGATCGTACAAAGTTTGCAATTCGATCTTTTCTCATAACAGCAATCATGACCGCAGTGATTTATATTGTTCCTGATTATTACTTTTTAGAATGGTTAACTACATGGGCTAGTTTCTATACTTTGAAATTTTTTGGATTTGATCCTATATATTACACACATATCGCTAAAGTTAACAGTTTAGAAGCAATTGATCTTTTTTTCTATAATCTGTTTGATAAAAACCGAAATGTATATCCTGCAATCAAGATGAGTGGAAATGGTCATAATGCAAACTATATGATAGTAAGAGCATGTACTGGAATGCAAGCAGGTGGATTGCTCTTAGGTTTAATCTGGAGTACACCTGCTGAAAATAAAAATAGAATTAAAGCTTCAATTGTCATGTTGATTGCTTTATTCATTGGTAATTTTCTAAGAATTGCTCTGATTATTGCAATGGCAACATTATTCATGGAAGTATTTGATTTATCATATTCATTATCATGGCATTATGCTCACGATGTGCTTGGACGTCCAATAGGTTTCTTTGGAACAATTGGTTTTACTGCATTAATAGAAGTAAGAAAGGTTCGGATATTGGACACTATTACAGTTTGGATCGATACGATCATGGGAACAAAGCCTACCAAGCAAGATTCAGAAACAAATATTACACCAGAAGTAACTAAAACAAACTTGGACTCACCATCTGTAGAATCTACAGGTGAATAAAACAAACTAATTCTCGATAAGTAGAAATCTAAATTTTTCCTTATTTAATCCCTTAGTTATTAATTCCTTCCAAAAATGTCTCTACAACTTGATTATATTTGTTAAATTGTTCTAGGTGTGCCATATGTCCACTATTATCAATTAATGATAAACTACCTCCAGTCAGTTGAGCTGCTACTTTACCTAGCCTAGAAGGGATTATATTGTCATTTTTTCCCCAAACAATTAACGTTGGTATGTTATTTTCTTTTACTTTTACTGCTATTGTTGTAATTAATTGTATAACCTCTTTTTTAACCCCAAAAATATGGGCAAATTTAGTCAGAATTTGAGAGTAAGCATATCTAATCCCATGGTCTTTTTTATAA
Organism: Candidatus Heimdallarchaeota archaeon; assembly: GCA_029882335.1. Taxonomy (GTDB): domain Archaea; phylum Asgardarchaeota; class Heimdallarchaeia; order Heimdallarchaeales; family Kariarchaeaceae; genus JAOUKW01. The sequence goes on from JAOUKW010000072.1 coordinate 7,466, forward strand.
TCATCAGAATATTCAATCATCTCCTTGGGAATAGACGTATGATCATAAACAAAAGAAGACCATGATTTTGATCCTTTATTGAATTTAAATTTACTGTTGAATAAAAGTCGGACTCCAAGTGACCGAATCAAAGGCATAGATGCAATTCTATACATCACCCATATATCCTTGCCAAAACCAGCAGGAGATATTAGGATAATTGAAATTATATCTTCAGGTATGATATCATATATCCCTAAACCGACACCAGCACCAAATGAAGTACCAATAAGGAGAATATTGGTTAGTTGACATTGTTTTATCCAATCACTCATAATGATAGAGAATGTATTCAAAGTATATTGTATTTGTTGTGGTTTGTCACTTTTACCAAAACCAACTATATCCACAGCAATAGGCCAGTAACCAAGATCATAGAGATGTTCCATATTATAATTGAAGCTATCTGCAAAACTACCAACTCCATGAAGCATTAATGCAGGATTTCCGTGTTTTGGTTTATCTAATTCAACATGTCTTATTGTGATATTCAAGTCAAATACTTTGATTGTTGTAAAGACATCTACAAACACATATTGATTTTAATTTAAGAATATATTAAAACCTGTGTTATTTTCTATTCAAATGAAGATATTATTGAGTAGAATTAGCTATAATCAACAAATTTTTATCTTGTTATTCATCTTTAAATTTAATGGCAGTTGAACCCAAACCATATGCAACTAGTGAATGGGCATATGAATCCATAAAGGGATTTTTTCGGTTTTTACTAATGTTAACCTATGATGTCAAAACATATACATTAGATCGATTGGATGAATTACCATCTACTCAGGGATTTGTCATGTGTTCAAATCATGGTTCAATTGTTGATGCTTTGGTTATGGGTGTAGAAGTCAGATCACATCGAGTTAGATTTTTAGGAAGACAACGCACAATGTGGGCAAATCCAATTATGGGTAAAATGAATGACATTCTAGGAACAATACCCGTTCCAGAATCAAAGGTTAAGGATAAATCACTTGTAGTTAGAGTTAGCGTAAATGCATTGAAAAGTGGTGCATGTATTGGAATTTTTCCAGAAGGTGCTATTTTAAGAAGACGAAAAAAGTTTGAGGGAAGATCAGGTATGGCAAGAATGATACTTGAGGCAGGAGTACCTGTAGTTCCCACTGGACTCCTAGGCACAGACGGATTATGGCCATATGGTGCCAAAATGCCAAGATTAGGCCGTCCTGTTGAATTTTTCGTAGGAAAGCCACTTTACTTCGATGAATATCATGGTATGCAGGATAATCGAGAAGTTGTCAGATATGTAACTGATGTTATTATGAGAGAAATACGTAAAGAATCAGGTTGGTATGATGTACCTAATGACCAAATAGTTAAGCTTTATCAGCATTACCAAAATCTCCAACCACCAAAAATATAGATTGATAATTGATGAAGACTATTGATATTCGACCTTGGTGTGTAAGAATAGAAGAAGCAGCCAAGTATTTCACCCCATTACAGGATTTTATGGATGCATCAGGAAAAATAGACCTGGGAAATCCTGATGCTTTAGTTGCTTACAATAAGGGAGTGCTTGGTGTGATTTCGGGATTACAATTAGATCTACCACAGGGACAATTAATTCCAACTATCTGTCTACGTCATGCTTATTTAAAGGTGATCCAAGATTATTTACCAACTAAGGCAAGATTGCTGGAGATTGGTACTGGTTCTTCTGCATTGATGTCGATGTTAGCAGTTAAAATCTACCAGATGAATGTTGTTGCAACAGAGCTAAGTCAAACTAGTATAGATTCTGCAAACCATAATATATCCCTTAATAATTTGGGAAATTCCATTCAACTAATAAAAAGCAATGGTGAAATAATTGATGGTTTAATTGAAAAGAACGACAATTTTGATGTTATAATTTGTTATCCACCAACATATCCTGATAGTGATACTAAAAATTTTCAAAATGCAAAGGCAAAAGGATTTCAAGGAACTATATCCGAGATGATAGGAGGTGGCGATGATGGTTTTGAATTTATTAGACAATATCTAAAAGAAGCAATTACACATAACATTGCTATAATTACCGTTTTGTGTATATTTGAAGACCATGCAATTATGGCACATCAAATACTATCACAACATACTTCAAAAACAGAAACAATAAATCTTCTTGCAGGTACAAGAAATCGTTTTCTCGTAATTGGAATTAAATAATTGTAATTTATAAAATCGTTTTGACAAATATAACAATTTATTCATCAGGATTATACGGTGGTAAATCCTTTCGCAATGGTTTGTCTTGTCTAAAACCAAAAGCATACTGACCTTGGATGATTTCTTGAATTTGGTCTGTACCTTCATAAATCCTTGCTCCTCTTGCATTTCTCCAAAATCGTTCTACTGGATATTCTGCAGAGAAACCATATGCTCCATGAACTTGAATTGCATCATCTGCGGCTTGAGAGGCTACATTTGTTGCATACCACTTTGCCATTGCAGTTTCTCTGGAGTTTCTACGACCGATATTTTTTAACCATCCTGCCTTGAGAACTAATAATTCTGCTGCTTCAATCCCTTGATTCATATGAGCAATTAATCTCTGGACTAATTGATGTTCTGAGATTTTCTTATTAAACGAGGTTCGTTCCTGTGCATATTTAACAGCAGCATCTCTTGAAGCCTTAGCCAATCCAACACTACCTGCAGCAACAGTGAATCTACCATTATCCAAACATGACATTGCTATTTTAAATCCTTCTCCTTCTTCTCCCAGAAGATTTTCCTGAGGAATAACAACATCATCAAAGTTTAAGAAACCAGTATTTCCTGCTCTTACACCGAGTTTATTTTTATGACTGCCAGAAGATACTCCTTTATAGCCGCTTTCAATCAAAAAGGCAGAAATTCCTCGATGACCTTTGGAAGAATCTGTTTTGGCGAACACCAATATGTTATCAGCAGTAGCAGCTAGACTAATCCAAATTTTACTACCATTCAGAATATAATTATCACCATCTTTTTTAGCAGTAGATTCCATTGCAGCAACATCAGAACCAGCATTGGGTTCTGTTAATCCATATGCAGCAAGTTTTTTACCTTCTGCTTGAGGTTTCAAATATTTCATCTTCTGTTCTTCTGTACCCCATTGATAAATTCCCATGGAATTCAATCCATTATGTACTGAAATAGCAACTCTAAGTGCGGTATCTACATATTCTAATTCTTCTGAAACAATAGCTGTACTGATATAATCCATACCACCTCCACCATATTTTTGAGGTATGCTTACACCTAAAAAGCCTAGTTCTCCCATTTTTTCCAGTATTTTTCTATCATATTCTTGATTAATATCCATTTCTGGTATTTTTGGGGCTACTTCTGTTCTGGCAAAATCGCGGACTGCTTCCCTGATAATTTTATGTTCATCAGTCCATTCAAAAGATATAGTCATTACATCCAAATTTACCATGATATATATCTAAAATGTGTTATGTTTCTAGAAAAATGTAAAATTAATTATTATTGCTGATAGGTTTGATTAATGGATTTAACGCTACAAACTCAAGAGTTCGATTATTTATACCAATATTGAATGTATCTTTAATCTGCTTATCAACAATAATATCACCAATAGATACAATGTCAGGACCTAAGCCAAAACCAATTTTAACAGCTAGTAAATCATCCATTGCCCAAGATCCAAATAATTCAGTCAATCGTTCTCCATATTGATGATCATCATCGACATTAGAAATCTTTCCATTAGAAAATTCCAACTTCAAAGGAGTTTTTATTTTTCCAAATGGATCAACTATGATACCCTCCTCACGATAAGCACCAACTGTAACATCGACTATAAGTGTACCATTCATTGAATCTCGTTTTATTGTTGCTACTGCTTCTGTACAGGGAAATAATACATGTCTAGTAGAATAATTGGGATGAAAGGGAAACACCTCAATATCAGAATCTAAGGTAAATGTTAAATTTGTACCGGATTGGGTGGTTAATTGATAACTTTGATTTTTCGTTAATGTAGAACTTATCTCATTTAACCCATTGATAACCAATGAATAGTCCAACATGAGAAATTCATCAAGTATTTGTGGAGGTATTTCCTGAACAGTAATGAGACTATATCCTGAAAAATTCAATGGTACATGCAGAGCAGGAAATAAATCATTAATCAAATCGATTGCTACATTTTTAGGAGAAAATATGCCCACAAGTAGAGTATCCATACTATATATACCAAAACTTTGTTGAATTTCAATCATATCATCCAACGACATTTCATCTAATAGTGTAGTAGATATTTGTATTTGATTGTCAAGAGCTGCTTCGGCTAAACTATCTGCAAACCACGACATTTCAGTATCTGTATAGATTATCATTTTCGAGATGCTAATAATTGGAAATATTTGTTCTAGATAGTTGAACCATATGAATTTCATAATCTACAAATACTAAGGTTAAATTTAACCCAAATGTTATCACTAGGTTAATTAGTATTACTTTGGCTTATTTTTTGAAAATAATTAATCGGTATTTATGCGTATCTATCAATTTGTTTAATTGTAGAAAGCAGTAGTCAACTATAGATTTAAGATGAAAATCGTTGTACTAATGAAAGTTGTACCTGATACTGAAACTCGATTTCAGATCAACAGCGATGCAAATGATGTTGTTTGGGATCCATCAATTGAATGGATAATCGGTCCTTATGATGAATATGCAGTTGAAGAAGCAATAAGAATCAAGGAAAAACATGGTGGAACAGTAATTTCTGTAACCATTGGTAAGGGAATTGAGGAAAAATCGATCAGAAAGATTATGGCTATGGGTGTTGACGAAGGAATATTGGTTAACAACGCATCAGTTAATGGAAGTGACCCTGTATCTATTGCCAAGGCAATTGCAGAAGTAGTCAAACCTTTACAAGCAGATATTATTCTAGCAGGTAAAACTGCCACTGATAGTAACGATGCTTTTGTTGGTCCAGCAGTTGCGGAACTATTGAGCATTCCAGTGATTACTGAGGTTTCCGGTCTTGATGTAAATGCAGATGGATTGATAGCAACTCGTGATGCTGCTGGAAGGAAAGAGAGATTTGAATCTAAATTTCCAGTACTCATAACTGCAGATAAAGGATTAAACGAACCAAGATATCCTAAGATACCAGATATTATGAAGGCTAAGAAGAAGAAATTAGAAACATTAGATTCTATCTCTTCTCCAATAACAAATAATGTTAGTCTATTAAAAGTTGAGTTTCCAGCCCAAAAGGAGGGTGGTAATAAAATTACAGGAACTCCCGATGAATTAGTAGCTCAACTAGTAAGTGGTCTTACTACCAAGGAAAAAGTAATTTGAGGTTATTATTATGAGTATAGCTGTCTATTTAGAAACATACAATGGAAATCTTATCAAAGCTAGTAAAGAGGCAATTACTGCTGCAAATCAATTAGCAGGTATCATGGGTAAAGAAGTATATGGTATTGTAATTGATAATCAAGTAGATAATGCAGTTTCAGATGCAGGAAAATTTGGAGTTACCAAGGTCATGATCTCTAGTGGTATCTCCTTATATCACCCCACCTTATATGCAAGAATTATTGCTAATGCTTCAAAAGATGCAGATGTCGTAATTTTTCCAGCTACAGTATGGGGAAAAGAAATATCACCTCAAGTTTGTCTTAAATTAAATGCAACTCCAATTTCTGAGATTTCAGGTATAGAAGATGGACCTACATTTAAGAGATCAATTCATGGAAATAAAATTATTGCAACTGTATCAGGAACAGGAAAACTGGTAATTACAGTTAGATCGGGTATTTTTGATTTACCTGAAACTGGCGATGCCACCGCAACTGTTGAAAATATTTCCTCTGAAATAACCACTG
>JAOUKW010000441.1 GCA_029882335.1 Candidatus Heimdallarchaeota archaeon
CAACCTATAGATGTAGATTATAATTTTCTATGTATTTTGTTAAATATTAGTGAACATTGAGACATCAATTTAATATGCAAAATAAATGACGAATACAAGAATTTACCCTAAGATAACTATATTTAAATAATTATTTGATTATCAAATGTAAGATGACACATTGGTTATGCAAGAATTTTAGCTCAATACCTCAAACAGAAATCCAATTGACTGAAAAAGACTATATTCATAAAAAAATCCAACAAATTTGGCAATACACAAGTACAACTAATGATGAAAGAGATTTTACAGTAAATTCTAAAGATACATTTGATTTACCAGAAGGAATAGAGATAATACATCCTCCACTAAATAATGTTCCTACTTCAACAAGTGGTATAGTTGCAAAGTGTACATCTCATCATACATTATTTATTAGTTTCAGAGGAAGTCAGGAGACAACGGATTGGAAGAGAAATTTTCTATTGATGAAGAAAGTACCCTACAAATTAGATGGATTTAATCAAAAGAAAAATATTCTTTGTCGATTATTTCCTAAATTATGTAAAGAACCAGAAGTTCATGAAGGATTTTATGGTGACTATACTTCAGTTAGAGCTCAGATACTAGAAAAAGTAGATGCTCATTTGAAGAAATATCCTCAATCAAAAATATATATCACTGGACATAGTTTAGGTGCTGCTCTGGCGTATATATGTTCAGTTGATCTGTATTATGCAAGAGCTATGAAAAATATTTGTTTACTCACCTTTGGTAGTCCTCGTCCAGGCAATGAAATTTTCTCTACAAGTCTTGATAAAAAAATTGAAATTAGAAGAGTAGTAAACAATAGAGATATTGTCTGTAGAATACCATTGAAAATTCAAGGTTATCATAGCTACATCATTGAATGTTTGTTTACACAAGATTATGAATTTCATATAAATACCGATAATGCACCCAGTTTTCAAAGAATATCAGCCTTAGAAGACCTTCAAAAAGAATTACTCTTGATTGAACAGAATGGGATAGAAAACCTACAATTGTTTAAAGAGACATTACAAAAGTCAAATTTACTTGATGTAGGTGCAGACATAATCGACATCCCTTCGATAAATGATCATTTAAGAGCTTCATATAAACAGGCAATTTTTCATAATGATCTCCCTTAAATGAATTCAATCATTTATTAGATCAAATAATTGCTAAAAAAAAAATATTCAGACTCAATTATTGAAAATTATACAATTGGGTCTTCAAAAGATAAAATTAAATATCCTCTTAAAGAATTATTAACAAATGTCAATCATCAATTACCATTATTTTGGATTATCTGTTTTTGGTTATGAAACTACATAATATCTTGATTTAAACAGTTCCACAGTTGGAGAATGAACTAAATATGCATAAAGTTGTATTAATATGAAGGGTATAGAAATAAAGTAAAATATAAAGAAATAAAATATTAAGGCAATAAGATTAAGAGTTCTACCCAATGGATCTACTTTAATCATTAGATAACTAATAAGGCTAAAAAATGCTAACCCAAAAAACATCATTCCAGAGACAATTATTCCCAGCATAATTAATGGTGGATCTTCTGGGGGATAAGGTGTTTTCAATATCCAATAGGTGTAAATTTGAGATAACGTAGTTATCATTCCCCAAATGAATAGACTACCAAATTCAATTACAACAATCAAATTAATAAGAAGAGTAATTTTGAATAACTTGGTTTTTTCCCTTTTTAATAATTTAATATTAATATGATCCTCTAAATAATCATTAATGAATTTTTCAGGAGTCCCAACTAGTTCTTCTATTGAGTAGTAATCATCAGGTAAATTAAATTCATTTTGACAATCGAAGAATGCCTGAGTTATTTGTGGTAAATACTCTTTAGGGCAGATTGTGCGGAGTTCTTTATAGTAATTTAATCTAGATTTTCGAATCATAGTATCACCTTTAAATCAATGTTATAGTTATTTAGATCTTCAAGCAAGCTCAATCTAAAACTTACTTCTTTCTTAATTTCTTCTAAATAATTTCTACCATCAACTGTTAGACGATAATAACGTCGAGGTATTCCCCTTGTATTAATATCTTTTTCCTCTTTGTTAAATTCCTCTAAGAAATTGGATTGAACAGATCTATTCAAGATTGAATAAACTGTTGGTATTTTAATATCTTCTGAAATTAAATCTCTGGCATAAACAATTAGCTCACCACCATAGCGAGGTTTTTCTGCAATTTTTATGAAAAGAAAATATTCCAAAATTGAGTTGATCCATCTTGATTTCCATTTATCAATCGTATAACTCATTATCATAATAACATCAATTTACATATTTAAATCTATATTAATATATAATATTTATAATTAAATTTTATATATTAAATTATTCATTTCATTGCTTGAATGTTAATGACAAAATTGATTTAAATTTAAATTATGAATTAAGAAATATTATTTGGTCTGCCTTAATAATTTTATTGAATATTGTATTTGATTATAAATTAAACATTTCTCTGAATTCAACTCATATCCTTTATCAATTCTGTAAATAAGAAAAATTTATGAAGATTGCATTTGTTGGTGCAAAAGTTTATCCAGTCACATCTCTTCCAATAGAGAATGGAATTGTATTGGTTGAAAATGGTAAAATAGTCAAAGTAGGAACTAATTTATCAACAGATGGTTATGAGATTATAGATTGTAATGACCTACACTTAACTCCAGGTTTTGTTGATTGTCATACCCATACAGGAATTTGGGAAGAGGGATCTGGTCCAGGACCAGGAAATAATGATGGTAATGAATTATCAGATTCAATAACACCTTATGTTCGTGTTCTAGATGCGATTCATCCTGAAGATGTTGGATTTGGAGACGCACGAAAAGGTGGTGTAACTACTCTTGGTATTACTCATGGTAGTGCCAATGCAATAGGTGGGCAAATATCTGTAGCCAAATCTACAGGTACGATAGCGGATGATATGGTTATTCTTCAACCAGCGGGATTAAAATTTGCAATGGGTGAAAATCCAAAACGTGTTGGAGATTGGAAGAATCGTGCACCAACAACACGAATGGGAGTCGCAGCACTTATTAGAAAGGCCTTTTATGAAGCTCGTGATTATGAAGAGGAGTGGGAACAATATAAATGGCAATTGGAATTTGAAGAAAAACAACCTGAAGATAAAAGAAAACGAGTTAAAAAACCAAAGTATGATTATGGAAAGGAAATACTGTTAAAAGTATTACGAAGAGAAATTCCTGTTAGAAATCACGCTCATCGAGCGGATGACATAATTACAGCAATCAGATTAAGTGAGGAATTTGGTTATCGTCTAATTGTGGATCATGCTACAGAATCAATCAAAGTAAAAGAAAGAATTGTAGAGAAAAATATTCCAATAGCT
>JAOUKW010000442.1 GCA_029882335.1 Candidatus Heimdallarchaeota archaeon
CTTTATCTATATTCATTATGTTAATTTCACCACCACATGCAAATAGTCCTGACCAAGCAATTTCAAATTTACCAGGTTTGGCAGAAATGAATATATCAATAAATTTTATCAATTTCGATCAGGAATTATTGGATTTATCTACGTTACAGGATTTATTAGATCAAACAACTTTTGTACAATATTATGGGAATATACAATATTCAATAAACATAAATCTTCAGGTGCCAAATGCTTCTTATACCGAACAAGTAAACAATTACATTGATACAATTTCAAGTTATGATTGGACCTCAAAACTAAATGAAACCGCAATAGAGGAACAAAAACAGGATTTTAAACGAAAAAAAATATTTGAGCAGCAAAATGGTACAGCAATTCAAGCGAGAGATTTAGAACAATACTTGGTTAATAACATACCCGAGACTAGCTTAAACGATAACAATCTGTATCATATGTTTGTTTTTAATTTGTCTCGTCTAGATGTAGGGAGTAATAAACATTGGCTCAATGCTACAGAGATTGATCCAGATGCAGGTACATCAAGATTTTATTGGAGAACAGAATGGGATTATCCCTTGAATTATGATGTGAAGTTCCCATATGCTGCGTTCAGTGAACAGACAGAGATAGCAATACTAGATCCTACTTCATTCCAATGGATTCTTAATTGGAGAAGTAATTGGAATTACTTTGTTAATTATCATCCATCTTATAATAATACTTTATCTGAATTGATTCAGGGAAAAACAACTACTGAGGCTAAAGCAGTAGTTACTAATACTAATGCTTTTTGGATTACCGATTGGCTAAACAATATTTATGGAATGGATGCAAATACACGAGAAATCACTCTCGGAGACTCTGTAGATGCACAAATGATTACCATCTATAATAGCTCACAAAAATCAGTTGATGAAATAAAGTGGATAATTAATGAACAAATTGCAATTGATGAAATTGGATTTATACTAGATAGCCAAAATGTATCGTTCACAACTGCGTATTATGATATTAATCAAGATGAATTTCTACGTGATATAGTGAATAATGCAGAAATTAATTATACTGATGTACTGGGGATAGATCCACCATTTGAGAATTGGAGGTATTATAATGGATTTCAACTTGCTGATGAGGTAGTATTGAATAATACATTAAATGAGTTGTATTTCAATGCAACATCCTATGATTTACATATCAAAGGATTAATTCTCATTATAGACAATGCTTCATATGTACTCCAATTTCCAGCTTGGCCCGGTGGCTTATACACAGGAGTTGGAGGTGGTCAAATAGTATCCATGCTTTGGGAACTAGATCGAGCATTTATGCCGGATGGAACTAGTAAAAAAGCTGGTTTGAGTAAAGTATTAATTCATGAACTCGCTCATAGTGTAGGATTGCCCCATACTTTCTCCAATTCATTTATTTCTGATTTTATAAGTGATGTAATGGGATATTTTCCTGGGAATTATAATTTTTCAAAATTAATTCCTCAAAGTTTTTGGAGAAGAAATATTGATAGCCAGCTACATTATTTGATGTCAAATTACACTTATGCATTTAATAATTATGCACATACAAATACAAATGATCTTATTGAAATAGAAAATATTTACACACAAGTAATGGGACTTCATGCACAGAAGAGATATTTAGAAGCATATCGCTTAATTATGTTATCATTCGATATTTTTAATAGTATATTTTCAGCAGATCCTGTACCTTCAAGTTCAAGTAGTGATCAAATTCCTAATCCTTCATCGTCCAATTCAATTTCTTCTTCTTCATCTACTCATACACCAATCAACTCTGATACTCCTGTCTATCCATCAGAGGATGATGTTAGTATTTGGAATAACACATATCTAATGACTCTATCAATAGTTGTATTATTAACCCGGAAAAACAAGAATAAATCTAGCTAATATGACAAATCTATTTACGAATTCATTTCAAGTTTTACTGAATAATTCATATTTTTCATAAGGTATTTCAAATTTTTTAAGTCCAAATTTTTTGAAGAATTTTAATAAATTATCATTTGGTTGTTCACAAAAGAAGTATAGATCCTTGACTAATTTATTAGAAAGTATAAACTGTGAGATAATTTTTTTCCCCAAATTCTTTCTTCTGAACCTTGGTAAGGTGTATATTTGAGTGAGATTCACGTTAATAAAATTAATTCCAAATTCTTGGAATGCTTGTTTTTTAAATTCAGGGAATTGTGCTAAGTTATATTTCGATGTTTTTCGATTATCCGTGGCAAAAGGTTTACTCAATATGTATCCGACAAATCTACCCTTGCTGATGGATAGATATACTACCTCATCCAATAGGTCTGATAATTGAAATATCGCGAAACTGTTGGTTGTGTAGCCTTCAAAATTGTGTTTTACTATATCTTCTTGTCTTCCAACAAAATTTAGAAATTGAATGATTGAGTAGTATTTTTTGATTTTTTCAAAAGTATCAAGTACTAATATACCGTCTGGAATTGAAGTTATTAGAATATCTGTATTCAAAAATACTCTATGCTTGTTATTATGCTTATGATGGCATTCTATTAATTTTGTATCATTATAGTGTATTGCATCAGTAATTAATTGTTTATTATTACAATATTTGCAGAATAAATTAAGTGTATCTCTTTTATCACTAAAGAATAATCGTTCATCGATATTAAATCACAACAGATAAGTTCATTAAGTGTCTAGTGCTTTAAAGCTATGTATTATCGGATATTAATATTGACGAGAATACGCAAGGAATAAGTAAGATTGTTAGAATTATTCATTAGTGTGTATCATTTAAATTAAATACGTATTTATTACATTCTAGCCTCTTTTCAAAAATATATGTTAAATATATTAATGGACTATAAAGTAAATTTAATAGTATTATCAGAAACCTGAATAATTTGTTGAAAAAGAATTAGTTTATTTTTTCAATAATAATTAATGAAATTAATTTCAAGTAGTATAATTTTCTTCTAGATATTTTAAAAATATGAGTGCATTTGTAGTAGTAAACAGTAACTCTTCTTTATTTCCACTTCCATGACCAGTATCGGTAAAAATAGAATAAATCTGCTTCCCTTTTTCTTTTGCTATTCTGTAGAAATTCTCTGTTGGTTCAAAATATGCCTGTGGGTCGTTTTTTCCAGCAATTAATAATAAGGGGACCTTTAGATTATCAATATAAGTAAGGGGAGATCTTTCTTTGTATTTATCGGGAATTTCCTCATAAGAACCACCCAAAAAATGAATCATAAATTGTTTATAATGAGCATCTGCAACTTTCCAATTAGTTACTAAATCTGCAATAGGAACAAAAGCACAACCACCTAGGTATAGATCTGGTTCTTTTAATAGTCCCATAATTGTTAA
>JAOUKW010000443.1 GCA_029882335.1 Candidatus Heimdallarchaeota archaeon
ATCAACAATTTTAGTGCAGGTATTACCAAATGATGGTGCTCCTAGAATTATTGTATCACCTTCAAATTCTACTAATTCAGAAAACACCCAAATTGTTATTTCATACTTTGCAATTGATAATAGTGCAAGAAACTACATCGTTTACTCTGAACCATCTAGAATTATATTTCGATCTGGTAATTGGATAAGTGGAGAAACTAATACTATAGACTTATCAGTTCTATCTTTAGGGACTCATAATTTTACTCTCGTATTATTTGATTCTATTGGTAATAATATTTCCACCTATTTCAAGATAAATATAATAGATAATCAATCTCCAATAATTATTTTGAATCCTGTTGTAAATAATATTTTATCATGGACTGTAATTGATAATAATCCCAATGTATTTACTATTTATCTAAATGGAACTTCTACAGGTTCTACTGCATGGGTATCCGGAATTCCTATTACTTACAGTCTATCTAGCCTATCTGTTGGTGGTCATAATATAACACTTGAGGTGTCTGATTCAACTGGAAATTATGCAACTAATTCATATCTTTATCAACTCGATTCAATTCATACTCTGATACCCCTAATACAATTGGAAAACAATGTTAATGAAGGTGATAGTCAATCTATAACTGGAACTTGGTATGAATCATCAAATGAAGTAGGAATTCCATTTGCAACAATTGACGTTTATATTGATGATGATTTATATGATATTTTCAATACGAATCAAGACGGACAATTTGAATTTGTACTCTTTTATGATGATTTATCTATTGGAGATCACCAAATTAGAATTGAATTTCTTAAAGATGATTACCAAGGTCAGGTAGTTTTACTCGATATAACAATTTCACCAATTGAATATAATTTAGAGTTTGATATGGTTGAATCACTTAATCAAGGTCAGGAATATTCAATTTCAATATATGCAGAATCGATTAATACACTTTTTATTCCATTTTCAGTTAGATTATTCGATGAATTATATTATAATCCAATTATTAATGTTAATGTTTCAGTTGTAATTTTTGGGAAATTATTGGATAACACTGAATTTAGGTACTTATTATTTGGATTTACAGATAATGAAGGAAAAGTAATTCTTGTTTTATCATCCGAACAAACAGAAAATATTTTAGAAATTTATAGTATTTATGGTTATATTGACAATCCATTTTTTGCATACCAAGAAATATACGTTCCTAGTAATCAAATACCAGAGATTCAGATTGTTGGTTATGAAAATAATCTTAGGATGTTGGTAGGAAATCCAGCTATATTTACTTTACTTGTAGTATTATTCATTCTTACGTTCTTATTATTATTAATATTCATTATTTGGTATTTGAGAAGGTCAAGAGCATTAGCAAATAAATACGCAATATTAGTAAGTGAATCAAATTTAGAAATTGAATTTTTAAAGAAAATTAAACAAATTATATTACGAGATCAGAATGGCATACCTATTTATCAGGAGAAATTTCAAAGTTCTTCTACCGATGTATCTTTAATAACAGGTATTTCTACTGCGATTACCACATTCTTAGATGAGCTAAATGAAAACAAGGCATTTGGATTTGAAATTATTCAACGACAAGGAATTTCTATATTATCTCATAAATTAGAAAATTCAACTTTGATTCTGATTTCTGAAAGTGAAATTCCATCAATATTCCTACAAACCATTAAAGATTCTCATTTAAAAATAGAAAAAGAATTTGGGGAAGTAATCAAAAAACAATATTTCCAGGCAGATACTAATTTCTCTGAAGGTGTATCTCAAATTTTTGAAGAAGAAGAATTAAAAATTGGTCTTATTAGAGGATTTAATATCATTGAGAGAGATATGAAAATTCGTAACAAATTTATATTGAAAGATAAATTTAAAATACAATTGTATGAGCAAATACAATATTTAATTGATGAGATCGAAATGGAGGATATTCACAATTTAAATACTTTGTATAATAAGTTACTCGATACCAGTGATAGAGTTGATTGGATACCATTAATTTTAATGGAAATGTATGAAGAAAAAATAATAATACCAAAACTTGCTAATTAATGCAATATGTTGGACAAAATTTGGATAGATATGTAATTTATGTAATTAATAATTGAATTAAAATAAATAAATACAATACAATTTATGTAGGAAAAATCTCAATGTGTTATGATACAAAATTTTGAGGTTATCATAATGTCTGAAGAATGTAAGTCACTTGAAAACACTGCTAAATCACAAGAAAAGCAAAAACCTCTGAATTCTATACAAAATTATACAAATGCTGCTGAATGTTTTAAAAAATATAATAAAGAAAAGCAAGAGCAAAATTGTTTAGAAAAAGCTGCCTACATCTATAGAACTCTAGGAAATAATGAAAATAATCCTGAAAAAGCATTTTCACATTATCAGCATTCAGCTGATTTATATAAGAAAATAAATAAACTTAATGAATCTGATAAATCCTTGAATGAAGGTTATAATCGTTTTATAGAAATTTCAAAAAATATAATGAAAGATGCATCTAATGCTTCTGAAGACTTTGAAGCAGAATCATTGTATGAGAAAGCATCTAATTATGCTATTAAGGGAAATAATATTGAACTAAAAAACAAATGTTGGATAGAAGCTGGTAATAGATTTAGAAGTTCTGCTTCAAAGATTCAATCTCCTTTTGATGCATTTAATATGTATAAATTTGCTATAAAAAATTATACAAAGGGCGAAGCTGCTGAATTAACTACTCAAACATATGAAGAATCTGCAGACAAGTTTGAGAAAATTGGTAATACCATTGAAAAATCGAACAAGGATTTAGTTTTAGCGATTTATAATTATAATCAAGCAAAGATTCTGTATGAAAAGGTAAATAATCAAAAAAATACAGTTTCCATTCAAGATAAAATAGAAGAGCTTTGTAAAACTATTGGAATATCAATTGAATTCATAATTTCGTATTTGAATTCTAATCAGCTAAAGCCAATACAATTTGATTTCTCTAATGAGCAGTCCTTAATTGATTCAATTAATTTGAGTTTAAGGAATAATTAGTATTAAAATTCTAATGTTAATTAATCGGTTTAATTTAAAATATTGAATTGAACTTGAAATTAAAGTTTATAATATGACAATAAATATTATATTTATGGATTTAGACAAGAAATATCAGAATCTAGCAAAAGAACATGGTTGTACTAACTGTAATTCTACTGTAGCAGTACCTATGCATTGTGGTCATCCCATGCATTTAGAAGACATATCTGAAGGAAGACGTTGGGTATGCTGGATGGGAATTAAATGTGGAAAAAAGGATTATACCCCATGCTGCGATAATTCAACCCTACCTGTTCTTGAACCTCTAGGATATTAAATATTCTAAATA
>JAOUKW010000444.1 GCA_029882335.1 Candidatus Heimdallarchaeota archaeon
TATCAAGTTAATAAATCTATGTCTGGAAAAGGAATCGGTTTAGCAATAACAAATAAAATTGTTAACCTCTATAATGGTAAGATTACGATTGAATCTAGGCTGAACATTGGAAGTAAATTTATTATTACAATACCAGTAATTAAGAATAGAAACAATGAATAATCCATATATTTCCTATTTATGATATTAAAACTGAATTGATAATGCTGTAGAGTATGATTTTAATATTATATTCTAAAATCCAATTAAATATAATTCCAAGATAACCTGCTTGGATTTATTGAAATATTACCCAATTTTGATGACGAAGTGATTACTATCATATCAAATAAATATCAAAACAGGAAACTATTTATTCCAATTTGATTTGAATTGAATTATGGATAATCCAGTTATCAATCAAATATTTACACACAAATCCATACGAAAATTCAATCCAAAATATGAAATTCCAAGAGATCATATTGATATTATGATCAAGGCAGGACAGCAGGCATCTTCTTCTTGTTCTGGTCAAACTTACTCAATAATTGAAATTCCAAAAGAAAAAAGAATTTCAAACAGCATTTGTGGAAAACAACAATTTATACTTGATGCTTCATATTTTGCCGTAATTTGTGTGGATCTCTTCCGATTACATAGAATAGTGGAACAATCAGGGGGAACTAATCCTACCTGGCCCTTAACTGGATTTATGATTGGTATTTTCGATGCAGGTTTAATGGCACAAAATATGGCTTTAGCAGCAGAATCACTAGGATATGGTATTTGTTTTGCTGGTACTTGTGGAGATAGATCTGAAGAGATCATAAAAGAATTAGATTTACCACAATATGTACTGCCAATAACAGGAATTGCAATAGGACAATCATTGGAAAATCCTCCAATAAGGCCGAGATTGCCAACAACAATGATACATCATCAAAATAAATATCACCAGTACTCAGCAGATGAAATAGAAGAAGGAATTACACAGATGTCGGATAAATTAGAGGCCGAAGGATATTATAGAAATGTTAGTAATAAAAATAATTATACATGGAGAGACCATATGAAAAACAAATTTGGTGGAGATTGGTTGAATAAAGTAGAAATTGCTAGAAAAAAATCAATGCAAAATCAAAAATTCCTAAGCCAAGAAGAATAAATATCAAAAATATTGCTATTTATAAATCAATTTACTTTATTAATTCTTGATAGATTTTCTCTTTAAGATCAAAAATTGAAAATGGTTTTTCAATTATAGAGTAATTTTTGTTTATCAATTCCTTAGACAAAGTTGAATCCATTGAATATCCAGTCATAAATAAAATTTTTTGACCAGGTTTTATTTGTTTGATCTTATGGGCTAATACACTTCCATTCATCTGAGGTAATATTAAATCTGTTAAAATAATATCAATGTTAATTGAATCATCATTAATTAAATCCAATGCTTGAGATGGTTGATTAGCCAATAATACCTCGTTTTCTTTGCTTAAGATTTCAAATAGTGTGTTTAATACATAAGTTGAATCATCGATAATTAGTATTGTTTTTCCAATTAATTCATGATATTGAATAAGACCAGCTTTAATTGGTTCATCATTGACATGAGATATAATTGGTAAGAAAATTCTAAATTCAGTACCAACTCCAATTTCACTTATCACACTAATATCACCTCCACTTTGAGTAATAATAGAATGTGACATAGCCAATCCTAATCCTGTTCCTTTTCCTATCTCTTTGGTTGTATAAAACGGTTCAAAAATCTTTTCCATTGTCTCTGCAGACATGCCACTTCCAGTGTCTCTTATTGAAATTAAAATTTGAGGTTTATGATCATCATCATCAATTGAAAGACCATACGAATTGTTAATTATACTTGTTTGAATTTCTAATTTCCCTCCATTTGGCATTGCATCTTCTGCATTCATAACCATATTGAGAATTACTTGTTCAAATTGGGTATTATCTATCCGAATAAATGGCGTCTTCTCACAGAGATATATCTCTAATTCAATATCCTTTTGTAGAATGCTTTTCAACATTCTAGAAATATTCAAAATTGATTTATTTACATCAAGAAAAATTGGATCTATTACTTTATTTCTACTCATAGTTAGTAATTGATTAATTATATTTGCAGCTTGTCCTGATATAGATTTAATCATCTCCACAGATTCAGTGATTTCTGGATCATTATTTCCCTTCAGTAATAACAACTCAGAATGACCCAAAATTGCGGTTAAGTAATTGTTAAAATCATGCGCTATTCCCCCAGCCATTTTTCCAATTATTTCCATTTTTTGAAACTTCAAAAATTGGTCCATCTCTTTATTTGAATTTAATGGATCCATAAAAATATAATTACCGGTAAGATAAATCAGATCTGATTTTAAAACACATTCAAATATAATCCAGTTCCTAGTTTTTTCCTTGTTTAGTCTTACTTCTACAGTAGTGTTCATTATCCCACTTTTCAATTTTTCTATAGATAAGTCGAATGTTTTGATATCCTCCACATTAATGAAACTCCGAATATCAACTCCCCTCACCTCAGCAATAGGTACTGCAATTAATTTCAGAAAAGCCGGATTTGCCTGAATAATATTTGTTTCCAACGAAATAATTAACTGTAATTCTTTTGTTAAATCAAAGAATCTAGCATAATCTATTTCGTTCATAGGTAATCGATATAATACAATTAAAAATATTAAGGCTTTTGGTTTAATCAGTTATAATGACATTTTATACTTTTATTTTCTAATATTTAGAAATACTAAAGTAATTAAATTGTAGAAATCTTAATGGAGGTAATTAAATGTCCGATTCAGTTTACAAAGTAATTGAACTAGTAGGTACATCACCTAATGGTTTTGAAGAAGCAATTCAAAATGTTGTGAAAAAGGCGAATGAAAGTCTTAGAGACATTAGAATTGTAGAAGTTATTAGTCTAGATGCTAAAGTTTCAGAAGGAAATATTGTTGCATATAGAGCAAAAGTAAAACTTAGTTTCAAATTTGAACAAAAATAAAATTAAAATCTATAAATTAAGATAATTAGTATCACCTAGTTGGAAATACTTTTTATAAATTAATTACATATTATACAACGGATAACATGCAGAAATTGCAGTTATCTCTTGAGTTATAGTAAACTCCTTAAATATAAAAAAAATATACGGATTGGGGAAAGTGATAATGATCACTGAAAAGAACGATGAGACAAATGAAGATATTCCGATCGAGGAAATGGAGCGGATTATGGAATTAAAATACAGACGTGTATATTCTGAAAGATTAGCACGGAAAGTCTATGTATTGATTGATTGGATTGAAAAACCATTATTTAAAAAATATAAAAGATTGTTTGGATATACTGATATCGGAT
>JAOUKW010000445.1 GCA_029882335.1 Candidatus Heimdallarchaeota archaeon
GGCATAATATTACCCTGGAGTTAACAGATGAATATGGAAATCATTGGTTTTCAATGGGATTATTAAATTTAACTAGGATTGAATTACACCAAAATAGCTCTGATTTTATTAATTCTAAAGATGAAATAAAATTAGATCTAAGGCTCATAACATTACTTGGATTAGTTTTACTCATTTTAATTGTGTATAAAATTGAATTAGAAACATTATTTATATCAAAATCAATCATTAAGATTAATAAGAAAACGAGAATTGGTATTAATAAGTTACAAAATCGATTGAAGAAAGATTAAAATTGAATTATATCGGTTAACAATCAATAATTTGATTGATATACTTAATTGATGGTGTTATTTTAAATAAATCATGGATTTAGTTCTAAATAATGTAAATAATCTATGCTTGTTTATTCCCTTCCATATGTAATTAATAAAATCAACGGAAGTCTTAAATTTTAATACTTTAAATTATTGGGTTACTATGAGTTATGAGTTGTTTATATACGGGGTTAAACAAGTACAATAATCTTTTTTTGTATCAAAACATTGTTTATTATGTTTGAATGGTGGGATTTTATCGAGATAAAGATACTATGGATAAGAATGAAAATCGAAAAAAAATTTCCTTATTGGTATTAATTGAATTAATATTCATGCTTTATTTTATACTTTTTACTCCATATGATCCTTCACAATATACTATAGTGAATAATAAATCAATTGGAAATGGTAGAAGTTTGGTGATACATGATAATAATATTATTCAAATTGGTAATGATATCAATTATTTTGATTATTCATTAAATTTAATTAATACTTTAAATTTATCTAATTTTCCATATATCATGGAGTCCAGCAAGTATTATGTTGATAATTCAAATTTGTATGTAATGAAAAATAATAATATTTCAAAATATACATTTATTGGTAATTATATTGATTATGAAGAAACAATTTCGTTCGATGATGAAATCGTAGATTTTAAAGTTAGTCAAGGTGTTATAATTGCGATTAGTAAATTAAATATTTATATCTATAATGATACTTTTTATGAAGATAAGTCAATAACTGAAATTTTTCAAACATCTGGTGTCAACTTTTATTTTACCTCAATTAACATATTACAAAAAAATAATCAAGTTTATGTTTATATTGTTTCTGGAATAAAATCTATTGTTATTATGGAGTTATCCACATTAGCTTATTGGTTAGATGATAGCATTGATGGAAAATTATTTTTGGTGTTTAGTAATGACGACAGATTATTATTTGTAGAATTCATTTATGAAAATAATTTAGGTATGACTGAGGTTAAGGAGTCTATTATATATAGTTATTTGGTTGATGATGATGGTGAGTTAGGTATTTTAACTAGAAAAATAAAGATATCTGGTGAATTGAGTGATATTACATTTTCAGAGGATTCGCAATCTTTTATTTTAACAAATAAGAAAGTTACATTTAAACAAAAGGTTGTATATTCTTATAGTCGTTTATATTATTTTGGATTTCCATTTTATAAGCGAATAAATAATACCTATGTTGATATTTTGCTTCTTAATCAATCAAATGCGGTTATTTTACTTAATAATAACATTATGTTAATTAAATTTAGTATTAACAATTTTTATCATTATAATTTATTCTATATTTTCAGCATTTTAGCAGCGTCTTATAATATAATGCTCTATTATTACTTTCTTAGAATTCCATTGATGATATTAATTAATGATAAAATGTTAAAATTCAAATTAATTCAATTTGGGGCGAATGATATAACTGAGTATTTTAAATTGCAAGTAGAAGATATAGAAACACCTAAGATTAAAAGAAAACATTGGTTATTTCATAAATTGTATAATTTTACATTGAAATATAAATTAATTCAATTTAATTCGAATAATATCGATCAATACCATAAAATTCGATCTTATGGTTTTAAATCGAAGGAAGAATATAGATTACAAAAAATTAAGGAGAAAACCAAGTAAAGAAATTCCTATAATTCACTTCTTCAAATTATTCGTTTATTACTATGTAATTTCTTATAATCTGATTGATTCAATTTATTTAAATTAGTGATAATTAAGGAATAAAAACTAAAGTAGCCTAATAGGTAAATTATAAAGAATCACCTGCAAATCCATACTTATTTAAATTAACAGTACTTCCCCTTTTTTTTAACCACCACCTTAATCATTCTAGCAATCATCATATTAATTGGGGTGATGAACATAACTCCTATTCTTCTAGAAACATACGATTGAATTCTTTTTGACGTATTTTGTATTTATTAATACCCAGAGCTTCATAGATATATCTCATTAATTCCCATATCAATTCTAAAAAGTGGGCAACTGCCCACATAATCCATCGTAGCTGGATTATCCTACTACTAGTTCGGATTTTAACAGCTCTTGCATGACGATAGGTATTTCAATACGAAATCGCTTTCTGTAAATTGTTTTAGTGTTTTCAATGGAATATCGATAACGACTGCTACCTAGTAGAATAATAAACTGAAGTTTATCATCTTTACTTCTTTTGGAGAATTAATATACTCAACTAAATATTTGTTTTTACCCGTTATATAGGTAAAATTAGGTCCAACCTTACTCGGATATCTCTTTTTCTTGGATACTCCTCCTCGAACAAGAAACTTAATTTTCAGACAATCCAAAAACTCAAAGAGCTCTGCATCATTAAATCCCCCATCCATTAACAGACATTCAATCTTCATAGGAAGATTGATTTGACTAAGAAGTCGTTTTACAACCTCAATTCTTCCCTGTCCAACATAATTTATAACAAAATGGTCAAGGGATAGGTCCACACATCATTTGAAGAAACTATAGAAAGCGTCGCAAAACGCAATGCATTCCTCTTTTACCTTGAAGAAAACATAGTTAATCTCATATCTCCATCATAAAGATGTTTTCCATAATATTCCTCATCATGAAGATCAATAGCTAGCATTACTTTTGGTATTTTTTTACTCTTAAACATCAGATGGTTTTTTACTTGGTTTTGGAATAGTTCTGCAATTAACTTCTCTATATCCTCTCTTGATTTATGACAATGACTTTTAGCCAACATAGCCATCACCGTATCCGGTGATGGATATTTATCATTAGAACTACAAATATCCCCTACCGACGATTTCTTCAATGCTACATCCAAAAGAATTCGCAAAAGTAAATCGGACTGATAATATGCTGAAGAATTGATCCACACCTGGCCTTCAGCCAAGGCACGATCAACAAAGTTTTTGACTGGAATAATAAATTTCAAATTAGTATTTTTAGCTGGTTTCATGTTTTTGTCAATTTTCAGCTAAAATACTACTTTTTGAATCTTTGGAT
>JAOUKW010000446.1 GCA_029882335.1 Candidatus Heimdallarchaeota archaeon
AGGTGCACTTGGATTTGAAACTATGGAGCGAAGTGGTATTACATTAACCTCACATAGACATTATACAACAACAATGATAATTATTTCATCAAATCCATTACCATTGTCAATAATGAATCAACTCCAAGAAGCTCATGTTGCAATTGAAGAGAAATATAAGAAAGAAATTGACAATGAAGCTTTGATCCAGGATATTCCAAGTCAAAAAATATTTAATATTATGACAGTAAGCTCATTGAAGGTAGAACTCAAAGGTTTCATCAAAATACATGATCAAAATATTAAGAAGGCTCAAAACAAGTCATCGATATCTCGAAATATTCGATCGAACCTTGCATTGCTATCAGAATTCAATCAATTTGCGACAGGTGCAAATGTACCAATTACGCTTGTTTCACTAATAGATTTCCTTAAATCAAAGAATATACCCAGTGATGTAATCGCAAGAATGGTTATGACTGCATACGCACACAATATTTTATTTGCAGATATATTTGATGATACATTATAAATTCACACTCTTTTAATTACAACTTCAAAATTATTAATAATATAAACTATAATAATTTTATAACAATTAATTAACAATCATCTTACTTCTTATCCTATCCATTGATTTGTTATTTAATGAACAATATTCTACTACATACGGACTATGGTAATTCAACCAATAATCATCATTAAGCGAATTCATATACAATTATCTACAATATTCCTATTATGATCTACAACATTCACTACTAATTTACTAAGGTAGTTTATTAAGATAGATTATTAAGGTATTTTATTAATAAATTATTTCGAAATTAGTCAAAGTATAGGTTGTTATAATCATCTTTTGATTGATCAGTCAATCGAATTAATTGTTGATCAATGGAGTAAACGTTAATATTAAAATTATATCCAAATAATTCTGAGGAGTTTAAATTCATAATTTGAAAATTATCATAAATCTACTTGACATTTAGATTATTTAATTATTTAATATCCTAATTAATTATGATTCGTATTATCAAACTATACATCAAAGTATGCATTATATTTTCTGTATAATAATATCCCATTTAATATTGCAATAATCCAAAAGAATACCAATGAACCAATTCGTATTGATTTTGATCGAATTTCAATTGTTGCTACATTTTCTGCAAAAAGTTCAATAATTATGTACCCAGTATCCTCAATATCGATCAGTATCTCATTAATGAACTTCCCTGTTTGAATTAATTCACCTTTATTGGATTGGTCATCCAATATTGAAATATTAAATTTTATTTCAATGTCTTGTTCACATTTGAATTCTATCTTTCTCATGTGAACCTCGTAAATTATGGTTTCCACTCTCTTGGGAATTAATTCTACTCGTTCTGCTGATTCAAAAGCAGGTCCAAAAATTAGTAATGAACAAAGGAATAAGATGGTAAGATATTTTTCAATTCTCATAAAATCACCTATAAGTTGATGTCCTTTCTGCGATGCAGAAAATAAGATAGTAATATCAAAGTTATTCCAATTATATTACTAAAAATCAATATTAACATAGTATCAGCACTATTATAATGTAATTCACTTAAAAATAATTTATTTGAAATAGAATCATAGTTAGTGTTGGAAATACTAATTGCAGAGATTAGTGCAAAAATAAATCCTGAAGCTTCTGGATGATTTATTGATTCTGATACAAAAAATGCTAATCCTGTTAAGAATATCATATTTGAGATAATCAATGCGATTACAATTACAAATTCACCCAGAGTAAAAATCTGAGAGTTATAACTATTAACAATGATTAAACCAAATATCATGCTGAAAATTAAATTGCTTAATAACCCTAATATCACATAGATAAAAAATTTCATACGATCTACACCAGAGGCAAGCCAATATCCGTATGTATTATCTCGTTTTATTTCTGTCCAGTGATATGTTACATAATAAGTTAATATCACAAGAATTCCGATTTTAAAAAATAAGGCGTAAGTAAATAAGTTATTTTCCTGGAAAGTCGTAAGCCTGAGTGAAAATTGTCCAAGATCAACATTAATTGCGTTTCCTCTAAATAGATAAGCAATCAATCCAAAATACAAAGGTAATAATATCATACTCATATGAGCGTTTGTATGAAACATGAGATTTTCAGCTGCTTTTTTCTCTGTTCTGATTCCTAACTTCTTTTCATAATGAACAAACTTCTTTTCAACAGCCTTTAAGATATCGTTTAAAGTTAATGATTCTGAACTCATGATGACAGATCTCCTATATGTGATTGTAATGTACCAATAGCAGATAGGTTGAAAAGAATTCCAC
Source organism: Candidatus Heimdallarchaeota archaeon (assembly GCA_029882335.1). Taxonomy (GTDB): domain Archaea; phylum Asgardarchaeota; class Heimdallarchaeia; order Heimdallarchaeales; family Kariarchaeaceae; genus JAOUKW01. The sequence continues at coordinate 2,308 of JAOUKW010000446.1, forward strand.
CCTTAGCTGTAAAATCATTAAGAGGACCCCACAACCTACCTAAATCATTGATTTTTAGGGTTTTACCCATTAAGGTTGTAGTCTGCTCAAATGGCATATTATGTTTCTTCAATACTTTTTCAAATGTATCAAAATCATTAACTCGGACATGATAACCAAGACTTGCATCATGTTTAAGCGAAACATTTCCTACTATCTTACCTCTACTCTGAAGTATGATTTCACTAGCAAATAATTCGATTTCATCAGTTCTATGAGAAGCAATAATTACCTTTGATTTTGTTTGAACTAGTTGTTCTTTAATTAGATTAAGTATGCGTTCTCTAATAACTACATCTAAGAAGTTAGTGGGTTCATCCATAATAATTAATTGGGGTCTACCAAAAAATATAGGCATGAGTGCTGCAAGTCGTGTTTGACCTGCAGATAAATCCTTTAATTTCCATCGACCGTTTAATCTCATTATCGTCTGGAGATCGATATTTCTTTTTACTGGACCATACAGATCTTCTAAGGTATCATACCATTGATCTACATTGAGGTGTTTGGGTAAAATAGGAAAATCAGGTACAACTCGAATTTCAGATTTATTTACACCTAGTTCAATTGTACCACTAGTTGGTCTAATTAAACCCAGCATTAGTTTCAATAATGTAGATTTACCACTACCATTTGGACCAAGTAATCCAAGGAAATTGGTATATGTGATTAAATTAACATTATCTATTGCCTTTATTTCTTCATATTTTTTGGTTACATTTTGACAACGTAATAAAAATGCTTGTCCTTTACTAATACCTAATCCCTCTTCTCAATATCATTTTTATACTAATAGATTTTATTATTTGTGTATTGATAATGGTAAAAGTCAAATCAATTTGTGGAATACGATCATAAATTTTGATATCTTTAGAGCAATAAATATGTGAATATGTAATAGTAATATTATGGGAAAGATTACTGTACAATTACATCCAAGTATGAAAATCCATGGTAAGCCTGATTATTTTGAAGGTGAATTCTTCAAT
>JAOUKW010000073.1 GCA_029882335.1 Candidatus Heimdallarchaeota archaeon
GATATCTTGACCAAACATGAATCGACTGACTAGATATGCAGTTGGTATAGATCCGAGTAGATATGAAACTACAAATAATAATACTATGATGAAATGGAAGGACATATGTCTAATCCATGTGACTCAATTAAAAATAGTTTGTCTACCGTAATAAAATTTCAAATAAATATTATATAGATTTTGATCTATTGATCTCTTCTTTTTGACCTATTTTTCTCTCATTACCCGCAAATAGTCTTCTTATGTTTTCTCGGTGTGTGTAATAGATTATTCCCACTAGGATAATGCCCATTACTAGATAGGCAACTACATTTAAACTAATATAAAGTAGTATTGGGACTAAAATAACTCCAATTAAATTGGACAATGATGTTATCTTAGTAACCACAAAAACTAGTACTATCATTACTCCTAATAGGATTAAAAATGAGATGGGATCTAGAGCAAGAACAACTCCACCAGTAGTAGCCATTCCTTTACCTGCTTTAAATTTCAGAAATATTGAAAAACAATGTCCTAATACAGCTGCTATTCCTGAAAATGCTAGTACCACCTCAAGACTAGTAAATAATTCTATTTTTCCATTTATTTGAGAAGATACTACTACTTTGGTTAATAATACTGCGAGCGTTCCTTTCAATACATCTAATACTCCAACAAGAATTCCAATATTTTTACCCATTAATCTTGCAGAGTTAGCACCACCAACATTTCCACTACCCTGTTCTTTAATATTAATTCCAAATTTGAATTTTGCTATTAAATATGCTGGAGGGATACTACCAATGAGGTATGAACTAATTATCATAAATAAGGAGAGAATATGACTACTCATATGTTGACTCGTGAATATCCAGTCTAAAAGGTTATTAAAATATCAATATACAGATAGATAAATCCTTAAAAAATTTAGTCGTATCACGATAGCATTGATAATAACCAATTAAAAGCAAATTAAAAATGTTTAATAAGATGAAGCAAGTAATACATACAGATCGAGCACCAAAAGCCATCGGACCATACTCTCAGGGTATTGTTGTTGGTGATTTATTATTTACTGCTGGACAGGTTGGTCTCAATCCTTCAACTGGTGAATTAGCCACTTCTGTTGAGGATCAAGTGATTCAAATAATGGAGAATTTACGAGGAATTGCAGAGCAAGCAGGAACCAGTCTAGAGAATGCGGTAAAAACAACTATATTTTTGGCTGATTTAAGTCATTATGCCATAGTAAACGAGGTATATGGTCGTTATTTTGCCGTAACTCCTCCGGTTAGATCTACTGTTGAGGTATCAAAATTGCCTATTAATGCCTTGGTAGAAATTGAAGCAATATTTCTTATTCCTTAATTGCATTCATAATCCGATCAATTTATTTGAATATATCATTTAACACCTGGATGAATAATTCTCGGAATTTATCCTTTGTTTCGGCTGCATCCAACGTAGGATAGATGCACTTGCATAACTCTGTTGCTGTAATCACTGCTACTTCTGCAGAAAGTTCTTTGATAAATGTAAGAACCGTTTCCTCTTCACCTCTAATTTCAACATCTAATTCATGTGCGTCACGAATTGAAATAGTTATATTTTCATCTCCATCATTTATACTGATTACTTCCGAATCTCCTGCAGGACCCTGAAAGCTCAGAAATTCCGTATATCTTCCCTTTACTGCTAATAATTGGATGGCTTTATTTATTAAATCAGTTGAGACATACTTATTGCGGATTGTTTTGCAGACAGTAGACACTAAAATTTATGATAATATCTATTACATTAAGATTATGAAAAATGGTTCAAATAATGAAAAAGAAGAGGACATTTTTATACAAAATACGAGCAATTTTAATTTTCATCTCTTTGCTTTTTATTGATCCATTGTGGTTATTATTCTTCAATCTTGATTCTAAATTTTTAACAATATTTGAAAAATAGAGGATTTTAAAAATTACATAATTCTCGGAATTTTCATTGAATTTTATGTTAATTCAATTTAAATTTCAAGTTGAAATCATTATGTTTAATATTTTTTATGTTAAAATTTCTATTGCAATGGTTAGAGAAGAAATAATCTCTTGGCTGAAAGATAATCCATCTACTGCAGTTGATTTGTCTAAACAATTCAATAGATCACAAATAGGCATCGAAGAAGATTTAGATCACATTCGTACATCTATTAGAGATAATCCAAGTATTATTCTAGCAATACGACCTGCTATGTGTCTAATGTGTGAATATATTTTTTCTACGGATCGAACAAAAGCTCCAACAAAATGTCCTGAGTGTCATGCAGAAAAAATACGCTTACCTAGTTTTGTAATTCAAGATAAATGATATGATCTACGACAACATGAATATAAACTGATAGTCAATGTGTCTGTTAATGATACAATTAATTCCTGTTATCCCATTTCCAATAGTTAATACTGAAGATGAAATTTGGTCTTCGTTACAAAATTCTTTAAAGGATTTGTTAGAAGATGGTGATATTTTAGTTTCTGCTCACACTCCTTGGTCTCGAGTAAAAGGATATATTTACGATATCAGTGAAGTACAACCTTCTGCAAGAGCAATTGAAATCGCAAGTATCATCGATAAACCAGCGGCCAAGATAGAGGTAATTCTTCAATCGAGTTTGAATATTGAAAAAATCGAACGAAATTTAATTATTGCCACAAATAAGGCTGGGATATTATGTGCAAATGCAGGAATTGACGAATCAAATGCAGGTATTGGTAAATTAATTGCAGTTCCTGAAGATCCTGATAATTTAGCATTGGAAATTCGTAATTTTGTCAAGGAACAATTACATAAAGATATTGCTGTAATAATTTCAGATACCGTGGGAAGAGCATTAAGGAGAGGGGTAGTCAACATCGCAATTGGAATTTCAGGCATCCCATGTATTCGTTCAGATATTGAGAAAAAAGATTTATTTGGATATGAGATGAAAGTTTCTCAAGTGGCTATTGCCGACGAAATTGCCTCCGCTGCTGAATTATTACAGGGACAAAGTGACGAAGGAGTACCTTTTGTTATAGTTCGTGGTTTTAAAATTAATTTTGAGGGAGAGCAGTCTGCTAGGTTTCTTAATCGACCCAAAGAAGAAAGATTGTTTAGATGATTTATTGCTACTCTTTGATCTTGAATGATTTCTGTAATTAATCGATTTCTTTATCTTGTAACACGAAAATAGTAGTATAGTGGAAAATAGGAAAGATCATTATTATAAAAAAGCAAAAGATGAAGGTTATCGAGCGCGATCTTCCTATAAACTGAAGCAAATTCAAACCAAATTTAAAATTATAAAACCGGGTGATTATGTTATTGATTTAGGTGCAGCTCCCGGAGGTTGGTCTCAGGTAGCCGGTGAATTAGTAAAATCAAAGGGAAAAGTTATAGCATTAGATAAAAATCCAATGCGGAGTTTTCAATTTGATAATATCATAACACTTCAAATGAACATGGAATCTCCAATGCTTATGCAACATCTTTCTACTCATTTTAATAAGCCTATTAATGTGGTCTTGTCTGATTTAGCAGGTAATGTAACCGGAAATTGGCATCTCGATTCGGAGAGACAGATTCATTTGGCAACTATGGCATTACGCACAGCAGAAACAGTACTTAATGCAGGTGGTAATTTTGTTACCAAAGTATTTAGAGGTCCCTCATTGAATGAATTTGAGGAAGAGCTAAAGGAATTATTTGAATTTAAGAAGAATTGGAGACCACCTGCTACAAGGAAAAATTCTGCCGAAGAATATATCATTTGTAAGGGATTTGTAAAGGATGAGTAATAAGGATATTACTGAAATCACTGGTTATATTGATTTACAACCGATTTGGCCGGATTATCCTCAAACCGCGGTAGAGGAGGGAATGGTTAAAATGCAAATTATAGAATCACCATCTGTATATGAGGCACCAATATTTTTCAACCCTGTAATGGTTTTAAATCGTGATTTTTCTCTTTTATTCTCGAAATTATATTCCCAATCAGTAAATCACCCGATAAGAGTATTTGAGCCATTGGCAGGTGTGGGAATCAGAGGATTCCGATTATGTATTGAAATTGCCGACGCGATTGAAGAGGTTGTTATTTGTGATTTTAATGATTTGACTATTCAGGTCGCCAATTATAATCTAAATCATTTACAATTAAAACAGAAAATTCGATTATTCCAACGTGAATGTCGATCACTGGCATATCAATTAACAGAATATTATCAAAAGTATCATTATGTTGATTTAGATCCTTTTGGGTCTCCTATGCCTTTTATTGATAGTATTTGGAATGTTATGACACTTCGGTCATTGGTCGCTGTTACTGCTACTGATATGACTGCTCTTTGTGGGGTATATCCTGATGCATGTTTGAGAAAATATGGCTCAATACCTTTAAATAACTTTCATACACATGAAACTGCAGCTCGAATTCTAATTGCTGCAGTAGTAAAATCTGCTTCTCGGCATGAACGAGGTGTAAAACCAATTTTTACCAGTTCTGCAGATCATTATGTTAAGATATTTTTTCTATCTCGAAAAGGTAGGGGTGAGGCCAATGCTGCGGTTGAATTAATCGGGTTCTCATATACTTGCGATGGATGTAGTCAAATTTATTATCGAAAAGGTTTATTTGAACACCATGTGCAGTGTTGTGGTGATTTAAAACAGGCTGGACCTTTATGGGCTGGAAATATATTCGACAAGGAGTGGTGTAGTCTAGCAATCACAGAACTAGGACAAACCGAGGATAAATCAAATTTTCCAAGCCTAGCCACCCATAAACGTATGTCTAAATTATTAATTGAAGGGAGAGATGGTCATCATCTACCCGGTTATTATGTTATGAGTGAACTATCCAAGCGATTCGGTATAGTTCAACCAAAATTTGCAGTATTTAAGGAAAAATTAAATGAATTAGGATTTGATTGTGTGCAATCGCGATTTGTTAAACAAGCCTTTCGATCCAATGCCAGTGGAGCAGTGATTAAGGAAATATTAATTTCATTATCTTTACAAAAATAGGGTGTAATTGAATGAACGAACAGAAGAGTTTGATTGCAGGAATGGATGAAGCAGGTAGAGGTCCAGTTATTGGTCCTTTAGTATTCGGTTTAGTGGTTGTTACTTCTGAACAGGAGTCATTTCTTAAGGAAAATGGTGTCGAAGATTCAAAAACTCTAAGTAAATTAAATAGACAGAGGTTAGCTGCTATTATTAAAGAGAACACAACTTATTGTGATACTTTAGTTGTAAATGCAGAAACAATTACATCATTAATGGGTGAGATGACACTGAATGAAATAGAAATAAAATTTTTCCGACAACTAATAAGCCCTCAAGTTAACAAAATTGGTATATTACAATTGGATGCTGCTGATGTTAATGCTGAAAGATTTGGGTCAAGGTTTGCAGATCTATTTGATGGACAAATACAATCTTTTCACAAAGGTGATCAACTTTTTACCAGTGTTGGTGCTGCAAGTATATTGGCAAAAACCACTCGTGATGAGATTATTGAATCACTTCAGCAAAAAATAAGTAAATTTGATCCTACTTTGCCTTCATTTGGAAGTGGTTATCCAACAGATGCAAAACCATTTTTACAAGCGTATTACTCAAAATATCATTCTTTTCCTATGTTTGTCAGAACCACTTGGAAGACTGTAAAAAAAATAGAGTCAAGTTTTGCCCAATCTGATCTTAATTCATTTTTTAGCTGATCTTATAAACTGCTTTTAATTGCATGAAGTGTTCTTTTGATATCATTTTCCGAAACAGTTCCCATATGTCCTACTCTAAAATATTCATTAGCATGTCCTGATAAAATACCACCAGCTACCTGAACTCCATTTTGCAGTATTTTCCCTCTGAAGTCGGTTGGGTCTACTGATTCTGGATATTTTGGTGTAGTTAAAGTATCTGCATAAGCAGTATCTTTGGTGAGGAATTCAAATCCTAATTCTTTCATTTCTGATCTAAATAATTCAGCTAGTTTTTTATGTCTATCAAAACGTGCATCGATACCTTCTGCAATAATTTCATCTATTGATCTCTTTAAGGTCATTATTAGGTTTGTTGCTGGAGTGGAAAAATATTTCACTGTCCCAGAACGATAAGCATCCATTATAGGCCACCAGTTTGAAACATTGGCATAATAACTTGGAATCGGAGATTTTCGTTTTTCAGTGAAGTCTCTTGCTTTGGGAGAAAACATAGCAATACTCAATCCTGGTGGCACACTAAGTGCCTTTTGTGCTCCTGTAAAACATATATCTAATTTCCATTTTTCCTGATTTGTAGGTTGACCACCAACGGAACAAACACCGTCTACAACTGAGAAAACATTATTGTCATGACATATTATACCAAATTCTTCAATGTTATTAGCTACTCCTGATGAGGTATCCACATGTTGTATAAAAGCTATATCTGGTTGATATTCTTCAATTTCTGATTTAATTTGATCTTTGGAGAACTTATCCCCAATGTCAGAGTTAACTATTTTGTAATCCAATTGATATGCTTTGAGAAGATGTTCAAATCGCTCTCCAAAGTAACCAGTACTGAAGACTAATGATTTTTGGTTATAACTTCTATCAATAAGATTAATCAAAGCTATTTCCATGGACAGAGTTCCTGCACCTGCGATGACAAAAGGTGAGTACTCATGGCTACTTCCAAATATCATGCCTAGATTTTGTAATACATCACTATATCCTTTGATGAATTCTCGTTCGGTGTGGGTATATGTTTTTTTGTTAAACGCCTTTAAAACAACTTCAGATACTTCAGTAGGACCCGGGATCATGATCAAGGGATCGTTATTATTAACCATATATTATATACTTAAAATCTTTAATAATAATTAATTGATGACAATTCATATTCAAATAAGTTATAATTCAATAATTTAACAGGTGCTTATGATAGATGATTCAATACTTGAAAACTATGTTTCAAAGATTCCAACAATTACATTAGATCGGAAATTAAAAATGTCACCTATTCAGACCATTTATGGAGGTGCTCATTTATTTAGTTCCTCTTCCATTCAAAAGTTAGGACATATTGCAAAGACAACATTTGCAGAGAATTTATCTAATCATGAGCAATTACGGCATTTTATTAAGGGGATAACAGCAACTGAGAAACTGAGCTTATTGAGTAATCAATCTATTTTTCAAACTGAAGAAAAATTCTTCAAGATTTTATATGATCGAGTAATTAATAAATTAAATTCTAGTGCTGTTGAAGATTTAAGAATTGATTTTGAGGATGGATTTGGTATTCGTAGTGATGAAGAGGAAGATATGGAATGCAGTAGAGCTGCTGCAGAATTAATTTTAATGATAAAATCAAATACTATGCCTCAAAAAATAGGAATTCGGATCAAATCTTTAACTAGTAATCCCCGGCGTAGTTTAAAGACGCTCTATCTGTTTTTATCAACAGTTCTTAATATGGCGGTTTTACCACAAAATTTTGTAGTTACTATACCAAAAATAAGATCACCAAGAGAAATAGAAGTTTTGGATGAATTTCTTTCTATGATAGAAAACAAGTTTGGATTAGAAAATAAAATACCTATAGAATTACTTGTAGAATTACCTGAGAGTATTGTAAATAATAATGGTGAATTTATTCTTCCTCAATTTATTAAAGCATCTAACAATCGTTGTCAGTCCATCCATATTGGTGTATACGATTACACTTCCGCAATGGATGTTTCTGCAGAATCACAAACTTTGTTTCATCCAGTTGGCGAATTTCAGAGATTATTGACTCAACTCCTCCTAAAACAATTAGATGTTGCTCTTGTTGATGGAGCAACAAATATCCTGCCTATTGCAAAATACAAGAATGCTACTTTGGATAGTAAAGAATTTACAATTAATCGGAGTATTATTTTGAGTAGCTGGAGGGTAAGTTTTACAGATATTACTGAATCACTTCGAAGAGGAATATATCGAGGGTGGGACCTTCATCCAAACCAACTACCAATACGCTATGTAGCTGTATTTTATTTCTTTCTAATAAATCTTGATTCTACATTAAAACGATTAAACCAATTCATGAATTCCAATGAGAGAGCAACACGTACTGATGTTATATTTGATGATGCTGCAACAGTTAGAGGTCTGATAAATCACATTCTTCTTGGATTTAATTGCGGAGCAATATCACAAAGTGATTTAGACCATTATCAAATTAATTTGAATATAATTAAGAATTTGATAATTTAATCTGATCTCTTTTTATTTTCATTTGTTCAACAGGAAATTTTACACTCTTTTGATAATGAAAACATTCTTCGCAAATTGTAAAACAACCATTACAAAAAATCTTAATAATTTTCTCCTGATTATCCATATCCTGTAATTGAGTTTTTCAGTAATTAATATATATCCAAAATAAATATATTTTTTTTAGGAATAAAAAAAAAAATAACTCAAAAGATCATGATGATTATTAATGTTCAAAATTTGCTAAGTAAATGCAATGACTGTTGTAGTGGGAAATACTTTTCTAATTTTTTTTATTTGGGGACGATAAAAAATATTTGTGAGCTGATTATCTAGTTTCCAGATAGTATAATCTTTTAATTCCTCGAATAAGCTTAGGATAATGTAAAAATTCGGATCAGATCCCCCTACGCTAAATGCACTGGATCCTAAATCTCTTCTTCTCGTAATAATGATGGGAAGAAGAACTTGCCCCCAATATTTCTCAGGTATTATTTCTTTTATGGCTTCAACTTCTTGAGTATCAAATTCTATAAAATCACCATCTCTAAGTTGAATTTTTGGTTTCTCGATATTTAGTATATTTTTCAGAGATACAACACTTTTTGGGAGGTGTAAATTTATTTTGTCGATTTCCCATTGTAGATGTTTACTTAGCTTATCATCCATCAAGAAATTAACATCCTTAAACGTTAAAAAATTTATTAGGTGGATTACTTTAGTTTGCCAAGAAATATCCAATGCCATTTATGAAATCTTGAGATGTTCATAGATTTTATTTCGGTAATTCCTGATTTTTTAATCAACATAGCTTGAGAGTTGAAAACATCTTTTGGATCTCCTTTTTGTGAGATGCTCTTGGTTTTTACAGCAATTAATGCTTCTCTGTCTGGTTTCAAAAAAGTATGTGAGTTATTGATTAATATTTCCGCTTGGTTTGGTTGTGCTACATCGCAGAAAATAAAATCTACTCCATTTACTATATGGGTATATTCTTCCGGATTTCTAACATCTGCAAGAATTGGTATGATGTTGGGTCTTTTTTTGCTTAATTTGATTAATTCTCTCATTGGAGTTGGTGAAAATTCTACAGCGTAAATTAATCCATTGTCATTAACAATATCACTCACATGTGATACTGTGGTACCTGAAGAAGCACCTAGATATAGTACTTCTGTGGACTTTTTTAACCATTTTAAATTAATATTATTTTTTAAAGTAGCGGCTAATTTGCTTTTATTATGAGACCATTCTCGTAATTCACCATATTCTGATTCAAATAGCTTTTCTCCATACACTTGTTCTCCTGGAGTATAATTAAATGTTGCAAAATCAACTCCTCTCTCTCCTTTTATTCTAAATATTCCATCTTCTGCACGGTATGGTTTAACTTCTATCATCTTTTTTCCTCCTCGTTATTTGATCTATTTGGTGGATTTGGATATTTTTCTCTTAATTTCTCTTCTAGAATCCTGATATTTTCTCTCATTTTTTTGCCTAGATACTCTCCTCCGAACAGGTCAAGTCTAGACGCAATAGCTATTTTACTTGCGTATATTCGGGATAATTTTCCTCTAATCCAATATGGAGCGTTATTTATTTCCGCGATCTGATAAATGATGCCGTGTTTAGGTGGTGATCCACCTGATCTAATATAAGAGTAAAGAGCTTTTTCCGCACCAATAACCTGTATCTTACTACTAGATGACATAGCAAGTTTGTGAAGAGATCCAAATGATGCAATCAATCTAGCACCTGTGTTTGCACCTGCAACTGCTGTTACATTTGGAGCAATTGTTTCCATATTTTTATCTACCCACGCTTCTAATTTAGATTTCTTCTCATTTAATAATATAATCAAATTTGCATACTCTATCAGGGGTTCAAGATCTTGATCCGATAGATCTGCTCCCAAAGTATCACTAATACCTGTAATAATTTTATTTCTTTTCTCCTCTGGGATATTATAACTTTGAAGTAAATCAACAGTAATATTTGTTCTAACTCTAGATTTGGCAATAATTTTGGCTAAGGTTAACGGATTGGCTATATAGTCAATTAATTCTGGAAAGTGCAGACTGTATAATTCCCTTAGTCTATTATCCGATAAGTTAATATTTTTCTGTATATCATCAATCGATAGGATAATTTGAGATACTAATTCATCTCTTTTTCCATAACTATTTTTGACCTGTAATATCGTTTGATGTAATCCCTCCATCCTTAGTTTTTCTCTATATGTATTAATATCAGAGATTAAACCCGTTTTTTCCAGTAGGTATTCGTATCTGTTAATTCTCCAATCTCGTAGAATTGGGTGATTGATTTCTAATTTACTTGCTATTTGATGTTTTTTTAATAATTCTTTAAGAGAGTTTGAATCTGTTGAAAATGTGTAGTTCGCATCCTTCAAGGATTGTATAACCATATCATCTAATTCCGGATAGATGTTTAATATTTCTCCATGATCAGAAAGTAAAATTGTAGCTATTGGTGAAAAAGTAAGAAAGACTGAATTCATTAATGATCTCTCATATGACAAATAACTGCTTTTGTTTTTTAGTTTGCTTAAATCAACTCATATAAAATGATTTAGATGAATAAATTTTGATAATAGATTCATATTTCAGTTAACAATAATAATATCTTAATTTAGTTGAATAATTTCTGTATTATGAATAATTACGCAGTTCTTGGATTGGGGATGATGGGTGAGGCTATTTGTTTTGATATTTTATCTCATGATCCTGATAGTATGGTATTTGGATTTGAGCTTAATCACTCTAGAAGAGAATATTTAGAAGAAAAATTTTTGACATATAGTGCTCGATTTTCCACCTCTGAACTAAATTTAGACCTCTTTGATTCATTGGAAAATCATGAGCTAATCGATTTTATTAGGGATAATGAAATAAAAGTTGTTTATGGTGCTATTGATTATAAATTTAATGAATACCTAACTCGACTTTGTATAAAGGCAGGATCTAGCTTTTTAGATCTGGGTGGAAATCCAGATATTGTAGAGTCACAATATTTACACCACAGTGAAGCAGAAGTAAATAAGGTTACAATTGTACCTGATTGTGGATTAGCTCCTGGATTGGCTAATATAATTGCTGCACATGGGATGGATAAATTTGAAACATTAGATTCATGTACCATTCGAGTTGGAGGATTACCACAGAATCCCAAAACTATTTTAAAATATCAGCAAGTATTTTCTATTCGAGGCTTAACCAATGAATATTTGGAAGATGCGATTGTAATAGAAGATGGTGAAATTAAGACAATCCCCTCATTGACACAACTTGAAGAATTGGAATTCAAGGAACCATTTGGTAAATTAGAAGCATTTCAAACTGCAGGGGGTACATCATCTTTGCCTCGATTATTCAAAGGAAAAATTAGAGAATTAAATTATAAAACAATTCGTTATCCTGGTCATTGTCAGTTTTTTCAATTTCTAAAAAATTATGAATTATTATCGTCTGATAAAATTCAAAAATTCAATATATCTCCGAGAGAGATAGTAGAACATCAACTTGAAAAAAATCTACCTAAAGGTGAACCAGATGCAGTGTTAGTAAGAATTGAGATTACTGGAACCATTAGTGGTAAACAGAAGAAACATAGATATGAATTGATCGATCGTCTAGATTTAATCTCCGGATATACAGCAATGGCTAGGACTACTGCGTACCCGATTAGTATAATTGGTATAATGATCGCACAAAATAAAATAATGGATAAGGGAGTAGTTCCCGGCGAAGTCATCGTTCCTGAATTAGAATTTACTCAAGAGTTACTGAAAAGAAATATCACATTCGAATTTATTGAGTTATAGTGAATTATTTTTTTATTATAAATTTCAATTTTTACAGCTCTAGCTAGAGAATATTTATTTTGATTCAAGCTTTAATTAACATGTGGTAATACAAAAAGATCCTGAAGATTTACCTGATGATATGGTTGATGCTCAAGATGTGTTTTCAGATATAAATTCGCCATTGATTTGGATTTCAAAATCTGATGATGATATAAAGAAATATGCATTTATTCTTGATGGACATTCTTCATTATTATTATATACCAAAGATACAGATGATCTTCATTGGGAGGCTTATAATGAAAGAGGAAATTATAATTACACTCCTGATGGTATTGGTGATGGAATAGTTATATTTCCACATACATTTTATTTTGAATTCCAGCTTATTCTTTCAGATAAACGAGTAGATGTTAATGCAAATTTTGATGGTACTGGGCTTGCAGCCCTTGTTATGCCTATGAAAGACGTTCCTATCGAAAATATAATCGATTCTATAAAGGATAGGCTATCAATGACAATATCCAATGTTTTAAAGTTAAATGAGGGATCATTTAATTTACAAGAAGGACAACAACTTGAACTGAACAAAAAAATCAAGGGTGATCTCGGTTTGAAACTCGCTTTAATGGGAATAAATATCGCTGATATCAACATTATTCGAATCGAAAACTTAGATGTTGACCATACAGGAGACTATGTAGAAAAAATTTATGAACAATTACCTGAGAAGAGAGATGTAGTACTAGAAGCCAAACCTGGATTGAGTAAAAAAGCAAAGACAAAGATAAAAACCGAAGATACAAGTCCATCTGCTCCTAGTGGTGGTGGTCCTCCTGCTCCCGGAATTCCCTCTCCGAAGAGTGGTCCCCCTGCACCCGGTGGTGGTCCTCCTGCTCCCGGAATTCCCTCTCCGAAGAGTAGTCCCCCTGCACCCGGTGGTGGTCCTCCTGCTCCCGGAATTCCCTCTCCAAGAGGTAGTGGTCCCCCTGCACCCGGTGGTGGTCCTCCTGCTCCCGGAATTCCCT
>JAOUKW010000074.1 GCA_029882335.1 Candidatus Heimdallarchaeota archaeon
GAATCTATTGAATCATCATTATCTGGTATAACAAAATCAATTCTCTGATTAGAAGTTGGTATATCTGTTTCAGTTATTACTGATATACCAGTTTGACTTAATAATTGTTTTAGCATATTTTTGAAGGTTGAATCCCAAGCCATGAATTACAATTGAAACTATATTCCTATGTATTAATTTTTTATTTAATTTAATCAGTTTCATGACAATTAATACTAGAACTAATTGGATAAAACCGTGTATAGGATTGAAACTGCTGTAATTAAACTACATAAGTTTAGTTTTATTTGAAGATAATCTATTATAAAACAAATTTAGTTATTTATACACGTAAAATTCACATTATACCACAGGATACATTAGAAACTGTTAGATTTAAAATACAGAATGTTTCTCCAAAATAAATTAATTTATTTAGGTTATGTTTGAGTTATAAAGCCTATATGTCAATAGTACAATGGATTTATAATTTAGAAGTCGGAAAAGTAATTATAATTGAAAATCAAGATACTTACAATAGCTTCTGTAGATATAATAAACTAAAGTCGAAAAACAATATAATTATCTATGGGGATGGCTATAATAAATTCAAATCCTGTCCTAAATATTAATGAATTCCGTTGATAAATATAATCATATATTTTTTATACTTATTTAGTTGTTAATCCTGCTATTTCTTCCGCTTCTGTATTGCTTCCTAATAACTTTAATTTTGAAACCAATTCATCCAATATCCACCCTTCTAGATGTCTATGGTCTGGGCTGTTTTCTTTTAATTCCTTCATCTCTTGTACAATATTTTCTCTTTTTATTGCTACGGTATTTGATGGTAGAATTACCGAGTTTTCTTGAAAAATCACTACTTCTCCTGTTAGACAGTCGAAGATATTTGGAGTACTCTCTCTTTGAATTAAAATATATTTTTCCATACCATATAGTGTTAAATACCCATTTTCAATCAGTATAGCCACATATAAAATATCTGTATGATAAAGAATAAAAGAATAAATTCCAATCCAATCTGGATTAATATTATCTTCATTTATTGGAGAATTTGGATATTGACGAACGAAATCATAGCTAATATCTCCAAGCAATTCTGTTGATGTTGTTAGTTTAAGTGGATTATAATTGTCATCTCTACTAAATTCATATAATTTATCATCTTCAGTTAAAAATTGGTTTTTATTTACTGCTATTAATTTTTCATATAAATAGCCATTATCAATAACTAGACTGTCGTTCTTCCAAACAATATGTTTATTACCCCATACTCCTCTGTATACACCGGATAATCGTTCTATATTAAGATCTATTAAATCTCGAGATCCTGTTTTTCTAGGTGCTGAACTGATATTATGCCTTTTAGCTTTCAGAACATGGAACAACAGCTTCTTCAAATGAATTTTCATTGAAAACAGAGAATCTTCTTGGTTGGAAAAAGCAATTATTGAGAGATCATATTCTGGTAACCAATAAAAATCAGAACTATATCCAAATCCTCCTCCCGGATGATTGGGGATTGAAATTCCATTATGAGAATCAACCATAGTACCCAATCCATAACCCAACACTCCATTGACAGATATCATTTCATCAAAGTATTTATCAGGTAATATAATTGAATCATTGAATCTCCCTTTATTCAAAAATAATCTTGCTAAAACGGTCATATCCGACATTGATAGATAAGCTCCACCACAGCCGAATGCAATTCCATCGGTTTTTGATGTTTGGAAGTCCCAAGAATGCCCTCTTGCGATCTCTGATTTTTCAAAAATCATTTTTAGATCGAATAATATATCAATTTTTAATGGCTTTGCTATGTATTTATCAATGAATTCTGAATATGGTTGATTAGTAATTCTTTCCAATACATAAACAGCTAAATCCATCCCAATATTAGAATATGAAAAACTTGACCCAACAGGAAATAATAACCAACTATCAAAACAACTTTTTACATGATCTTCCCAAGTGCAGTATGTATTATTGAATACACCACCTAATCTTGCTTCACATACAATACCTGATGAATGTGATAATAGATGTCTGAAGGTAATGGTTTGGTACTCTTTCTCATCAAACTTACTTTTGAATTTTATATCCTGACAATATTTGTAAATAGTATCATCAAGTTTCAATAAACCAATATTTTCCGCAATCATAATGGCAAGAGTAGTTAGTGATTTCGTGGTTGATTGCAGACAAAATATGGTATTTTCAGAAATTTTCTGTGTTTTTGATAAATCAGTAAATCCATAGTAATAGCTCAAATAGGTATCTTGTTTACTAATGATGTTAAGTGCATAACCATGAATATTTTGTCTTTCTAGCTCTTTTTTTAATTCATTTATGATATCATCTATATCTTGAGTTATTGATGGATTGATTGTTAACATTGAGTTTTGTATCACTCAAAATTATTTAAGTATTTATATTTAGGTTTTTTCGGGTTGATAATTTTAAATTTTAATTATTCCTTAAATTTGTTTTAAAATCGAATAGAAATCTTAAGATGAACTATTATACTGAAAGGAGTTATTTATCTTTACAAAAGAACAAAAATTGCCGAATTACAAATATTAATAAGTCTAATTTTGTATAGACATATAAGAATAAACAAACAAATAATGTAAATATAAAATACTGAATATCAAATTGGTGAAATTATGAATACAAGAAAAATTAAACTAATTAACAAAGAAGTGAGTGTAATCGGTATGGGTTGTTTTGCGATTGGTGGTCCATTCGGTACCCCTGAAAATATTTATGCATATGGAGAGGTTAATGATGATATGTCAATTAGAACAATTCACAAAGCAATTGATATGGGTGTAAATTTATTTGATACTGCTGATATTTATGGATATGGTAGAAGTGAAAGAGTACTTGGCGAAGCATTAAAGGAATACAGAGATGATGTCGTAATAGCAACAAAATTTGCTAATGTATTTAATGAGAGTGAAAAAAAAGCAAGTGGCAAAAATACCTCTCCAAATTATATTAGGTATGCAGTGAAAGAAAGTCTAAGAAGGTTGCAAACTGATTACATTGATATTTATCAACTTCATTCAGGTAATCACGATTTAGAGGATGCATTGAAAATTAGAGATACCCTTGAGGAACTAGTAGATGAAGGATTTATCAATTCATATGGTTGGTCTACTGATGATGTAGAAAAAATGAGTGCATTTGCCAAAGGAAATAACTGCTCATCCGTTCAATATGCTTTAAATGTATTTCATCGAAATGATCTGATGGTGGACCTATGTAATAAACAAAACATCACGGGTTTAATTCGTAGCCCTCTTGCATCTGGCACTCTTACATTGAAATATACTCCTGAAACACATGACTTACCTAAAGATCATATGTTATCAACTGTAAATTTTAATTCAGAAAGATTTCACAAAAGACATCCGAAACTTATAGAATTAAAACAATTATTTCAAGATCATGATCGAACTTTAATTCAGGGTCTGATATCTTGGATACTATCACATGATACTAATTCAATACCTATTCCTGGAGCAAAAAATCTTGCCCAAATAGAGGAAAATGCAAAAGTTGTAGAACTTGGCCCCTTAAATAATACTTTAAAGAATCATGTTGATGAACTTGTTCATGATGTATTGGGCAGTTCTATTATCAAGAATTAAATAACAAATATCAAAAAATCATGATTTTTACAACATAATATAGAAATTAAATTTAGATTAATTCAATCAGTTAGTGAAAGAATAATGAAATTAAGTAATTTGTTCTAATAAATTATCTACTTTAACAAAAAGAAACTTCTTACTAAATCCTTACATATACAATCATGGCAGCTGATTTATAAATTAAAATGATTTATTGAATGTTGTAAATTTCTTGTAAATATTATGTCAATTCTGAGTTGGATAAATAACACGTCTTGCCTTTGAGGGAGTGAATTCTTTTGTTTCCTCAACAATATTATTTTCAGATAAAATTAAAATGTGCAAATTGAGTTGACTCCAATTTAAATTCAGTATTTTTTTATAATTATGAGATATACTGGTAATTTATTATACAACAAGTAATTTTGCTAATTTGAGATAATCTTTTTCACTTATTTTTACTATTTTCTCTTTTAACATTTCTGCCCATTGATTTAACTCATAACTCTCAAATTTAGCATATACCATTTCGTTAAATCTAATACCGTTTTGAATTGGAGCATTATAAATAGGTTCTAAATCTAATGTAATAGAATCTACTCCAATTGAACATTTATCAATTTCATATTCAGCTACTATCAATACAGCTCCTTCATGTTCTATTCCAATTAACAATACATTTCCAACGGCAAGTTGTTTGAAATGAGTTGAAAGTTCTTCTCTAATGGCAAACTTCCTTGTTTTCTTGATGATTATATATTTATAATCCTTTACTAATAGAAGATAAAAACCATTAGTCACTATTACGATCATTACTACATCATTTAATATGAAATTTAGGATTGAATATAGAATAATTATCTAGGGTTATCAATTAAATTGTAATTATACTATGAAATATGACTTTCAAATTTTGTATGAAAAACAACACGCGTGTTTAACACAACTCAGGTATCAATAATAACGAAACATTCAGGAATTGATTTTATATTTATCGAAAAGTGACGAAAAGAAATTTAAGCCATTGATAATTTTAGGACATATGGAATCCAATAAAACTAAAGAATTGCTACTTAAAATTGAAGATATAAAAAGTGAGATTAGTTTACTCACGGATCTAAAGGAAATGGTATTGGTGGAAGTAAATGAGAATTTAAAGGAATTAAAAGATGAATTAGAATTTGTAAGAATTACAATTGAAAAGAACGAAGAAAAATTAAGACAGATAAATTTAGAAGCAGAAATTGATAAATCAAATCAGATGGCCCAGGACGCTGTAGATTTTAAAAATTCATTGACAGTTGAAGAAACAGAAATCTTACAACCTGTAATTTTTGCAAAATTTGAGTCTGCGGGTGAATATAAAAAATATTTACAGAATTTAGTGATGGGGACAGACAATTTGAGAAAACAAGAAGAAAAATTAGTAAAGAAGATAGAAAATCCCAAAAAAAATAAGGATTTAATTGAATTTGAAAATGAAATAAAAGAAAAAGAAAAAGAATTGATCAACGTCCAAAACGAGCTTAAAAAAATATCAAACCTCTAACAGTCTAGATAAAAAAATTTCAAAAAACTATGGTTGTATTTTGTTGTTATCACCTATAATGAGTCAAATATTAGATTAGGAGAGAAGTTAGTTAACAATTTTATTTATAGTTTTGAAAATTATTGATGAGGTTTTGAATTTATGAGGTAAATTTGTCTATAGTGTGTTAATTTGGTTTGTGTAGGTTTATATTGATGGGTTATGAAATGTTACCATAAAAGGGGTAACAAAAACACCATCCTTAAATACTCCCGATGCGTATAAATATATGCGGACTTAATTTGATGTATTATCACTCTTTAATATGTCTACGACAAATTAAGCTCTATAAAATTGGTGAATTACTGTGAATAGCCTTCCAAATCATGATTATAACCCTAAGAAATTCTATCTCAGCACTCTTGCTTTGACATGGGTTTCTATGTTTATTGCTGCTGCATTAAGCTACAATGCAGAGTATATAGTACCAACATACCTTCTTTTAATACTAGGTTTATTTGCTCCTGGTATTGTATCTTTAATTTTATTTAATAGATCCGGTAGTTCTGAATTAAAACAAGATTTCAGACAAAGATTATTTACTCTTAAAGGTTTAAATAAACCATTTACCTTCTTTATGCTAGTTTTACTTTTACCTTTAACTTTTTTTACAGCTGTTCTTCTATCAATAATGTTTGGTGGTGATAAAAGCCAATTAGCCATGTCTGCTGGATTTCTTTCTGCAATGTTAATACCCCTTATAGCCTCAATTTTCGAAGAATTAGGTTGGAGAGGCTATGCTGTTGACTCACTAAGAAAGAAAAATAATATATTTAAAACAAGTATCATTCACTGGGCTATGTGGAGTCTATGGCATGTACCACTGTTCTTTGTTAATGATTTCTATCATCGAAATCTCTATCTAGAAAATCCATTATTTGTAGTTAATTATTTCCTAAGTATATTACCTTTAACAATTGTTTTCAATTGGATTTATTTCAACACTAATCGAAGTGTGTTAGTTGCTATATTATTTCACCTATTTGTTAATGCTTCTGCAGAAATATTTGCAATTACTGAAGGAAATAAAGTTTGGCAAACAGTATCCTTGGGTGTGTTTTCAATATTTTTGGTGTTCATGGAAAAAGACTTTTTCTTCAATAAAGATACAGATAGAACAATCAACTAATACTCTAGTACAGCATTAATTCACTCTGTTGAAAATAATATTCAATAAATGAAAATTACTTTAAACGAATACCTGAATAACAAGTATCTTTTCCAAATTATATTGGACTTTGATTTGTTGAATATTTTGAGTTCAACGGTGATGATATCATTACATAATTGAATGACTATTTCCAATTAGAAAAACACAATAATAAAACTAAACTGCTTTTAGTAGATACATTATGAGAATTATTACATTTATACCCAATACTACAACTGTAAATGTCCAAAAATATGACCATTTTCTCAATGCAGCCATTAATTCTTTAATGTCGTTGCCTTCAGTTTGAATAATGTTGTTGAGATGAACTACTGGTAAATATACTGTACCTGCAATTCCAAAATTAACAATAGCAGTAAATAATGGAATAACATTAGCTAAATCACCACTAGCAAAGTAGCGAATTAACATTGATAAACCGATTACACCCAGACCAATTGCAGTATACAATAAATTAGTTGCTAGAATTTTAAATTGTTCGTTTTCCTCATTATTAAATTCATATTCTGTCATTATTCTCACCTCATGTAAAAATTCTGATGAATTCAAAAATAAATATAAGAGCAACAAATATATAGACGTATTTAAAGCTGAAATTTGTCTCCTTAATTGCAGTCATCAATTCATCAATGTCACCTCCAGTTCGATCTACTATTCTTGTATAATTATCTGCTGGACGGTATAAGAGGAATGCAAGTGGAAATAAAACTAAACCTTCTAAGAAAAGAACAGTTCCAAGACTTCCAACTCCTATTTTAAAATAAATCAATCCTGTAACAATTGTCAGTAATCCACACATTATTAAGAATAATGCGATTAAGGTTAATCTAAGTGATAATCCTTTGAAAACCTTATTTTCTTCTTCTGTAAACTCATATTTATTCATATTCGTAATTAATCCGTGATATATATCTATTAAAATAATTGTATTCTTGAGATATTAAATAATTTAATTATCTAAATATTACTAATTATAGAAATAAATACCCTAATTGCAAATTAATAAGGATTGGAAATATAAAATTACTTAGGACATTGATAATATAGATTTTTAGAAGACTTAATCTGAATTTTATGTATTATATTGAATCTTTATTTCTTTTCCGTGGTAGGTGAATTCTCCATCTAATAAATATAAAATATCATCAAGTTTTATTATTAAATCATACACAGGATAAATGGTTTGAATTTTATTAACAGTAATATCTCCTGCGATATCTATTTTTCCGATTTGACCTGGCATAAGAACTGAATCAGTATTACTTAAGATGTTAATTGTATCTAAGTTTGATATAATATCTTCTGTTACCTTGTATCTTTCATCTAGTAAGGATAATCTCACTCCATATACTTGACGGGGTAAATCGTCATTATTTGTAAAAGATATTTCCCATTTTACATTTGTTGATTGTTGGTCTATAATTGAATCTGGTACTAGAATTTCTGAGAATTCAATTTGCTCATGAGTGTGGATAATTGAAGTTATATTCTCCTTTAATATATGGTTTAAGTGATGTAATATATTTTTATCTAATAATTCCACAGTTGATTGAATATACGGAATAGAATCTGAATATCTTTTTGCTTGAAGATTTGTAATCATCTCCTGAATAAATCTTAATTTAGAGATCTTAACTAATTCCTGGTTTTCTGTCTTATCATAAACAGATGTAAACTCATCTAATATTTGTGTATATTCTGAAATTATAGAATTAAATATCTTATTAAATTGAGATGAATATTCTTGATGTCTTTTTTCAAATTGTAATAATTTTAATGCTAAAGCTGCAGGATATCCACCAGTAATTGATATTGTCTTTTTCAAATGGGACTCATCAGAATCATAGCTCGCAGGATCAATGAGTTCATGATTTATCAATGGTAATTTCTTCATTGATAATAAGATATGAATTGTAATATAGCTAACGAGTAATATTGAAAGATCAACACTAACATGGAATAGTGACCATCCTTCATAAGTAACCAATGGAAGCTGCAATATTCTTCCTATTAAATTAGAAATAATAATTCCGATGGATAGTATAAAGATTATTTTAACACCTGATAATACATAATACTCATTGGATTTTGCGGTATATAGGTGATTTATTTGAGGTGGAGGTTTGTATTTAACAGTTTCACCGATGTGATGTTGAAAACTTTGTAAATTCCCAGAAGCTATATTACTAAGTTCAAGATAAGATATATTTCTAAAAGTATCTTCGTTGAGTTGAGTTATGCTATTCATTGATGAAATAATCTCAAATTGCATTTGTTCATTGTCCAGGAACCAATTATTTATTGATTTAAATGAATTTGCACGTAATCGAATGATATAAAATAAAATTGTGGAGCAAATAATATTTATGATTAATAGTAGAATTAAGTATAAATTGGGTAAGGTTAACAGTGTTTTGATTTCACCTGTTGATAAGGAATCTATAATTCCGTCACCATTAGAATCATTATCATTAGGATTCATGCCAAACATATATTCATCCTTATTTGATAACCCATCACCATCTGTATCTAAACTCGCATCTGCACTATTTAATGGATCTAGTGAATTGGCTACTTCCCAACCATCAGGCATAGAATCACCATCGGTATCAGAATTGATAGGACTGGTGTGATGAATAAATTCTTCAGCATTACTTAATCCATCATTGTCTGCATCTTGATTTCTATCTACTGCATTAGTTGGGTTTAAATCATTATCCACTTCCCATCCATCAGGCATGGAATCACCATCGGTATCAGGATTAATTGGTGAGGTATTGAAATTAAATTCCTCAACATTGATAAGTCCATCTCTATCAGGGTCTAATATAGAATCTGTATTGGTTAATGGATTCAACTCATATTCAATTTCCCAACTGTCAGACATACCATCGTCATCGGTATCTGAATTATTTGGTGACGTACCAAAATTGTATTCTTCAATATTGGTTAAACCATCTTCATCAAGATCATCATTTGCGTCTGCTGCATTTAATGGATCATATCCATATTCAAACTCCCATCCATCAGGTAATTGATCATTATCCGAGTCTTCATCAAAAGGATCAGTACCTAGTATAACTTCTTGACTGTTGGTTAATCCATCTTGATCAGCATCTTCAAACCCATCATTTGGATTAGTTGGATTAAACCCATTGTCAACTTCCCAACCATCTTCCATCAAATCATCATCTGAGTCCGTATTGTCTGGTATTGTACCTAGATTGTATTCTTCTAGATTAGTTAGGTTATCATTATCTAAATCTGAATCAGCATCTGATGATTGAGTTGGATCTAGACCATATGTAACTTCCCATCCATCGTCCATTAGATCATTATCTGTATCAATATCTAAAGGATCTGTACCTATTTGATATTCCTCAATATTTGTGAGTCCATCATCATCAATATCTTCCGATTGATCGAAAACGGCTAAATTTGTACCATATTGATCCTCCCAAAAATCAGGTAAACCATCACCATCATAATCGGTAGAGGAATTATAAAGTAATACCCTTAGAATGTCACTCACTACCAAGATGCTGGATTCAAATATACTAATATTTAGATTATTCAATCCTGGATTGTTAATTGCGGTAATGTTTTTTGATGTATCAACCGGTATTAATGGACCTGAATTCCAATAATAATAAACATCTAACTTAGTATCATTAAAACTAATAGAAATATTATCATCAACTGATTTGAAAAAGTCGGTATTGAAGGTCAATACATTTTCATAAATATTGAATTTACCAATTGAAGGGACTGATACCAATAATTTATCAGAATCTGAATTGAATGATACTGAATATGGATTACCTGTCTGTACAAAATTAGTTAGTAACTCACCCGTTGTTGAATTGTATAGTTTTACAATATTATCTAATGAACTAGATGCAATATATTTACCATCTGAGCTCCAAGTAACTGAAGTTATATCATTTGTATGCTCCTGTAGAGATATTATGAGATCACCAGTGGATGCATTCCATATTTTTACAGTATTATCTAATGATCCAGATACAAATGCAGTACTATCGCTATTCCATGCTAATGAAGTTACATTATTACTGTGAGCTGTAAATGAATTAATCCGCTCTCCATTTGAGGAATTCAACATGGTTATTGTCATCAAATTTCCGGAAATAATTATTGACTCATCTGGACTCCATGATACTGCATCAACAGGTGCATCATTAATAAATGTAGAAATAACTTCTCCTGTGATAATATTCCAAATTTTTGTTGAATTATCATATGCTCCACTAGCTAATTTTGTCCCATCTGCATTCCATGAAACAGACATCACCTCTGCTGAATGATTTAAAAGAGATATAATAAGAGCACCTGTATCAGGATTCCAAATCTTACTACTATTATCAAATGACCCTGTTGCAATTTTACTTCCATCTGGACTCCATGAAACCGATTGAATACGATCTGTATGACCAATTAAATTGTTAATAACACTTCCATCACTACTATTATAAATTACGCCGACTGAACTATCATATCCCACGACAAATTTTGTCCCATCTGGACTCAATGAAACAGATCGTGCGATACTGGTTGGATCGGTGTATTGTTGTAAAGACCAAAGTGGTGTTGGTTGTGATATTCGATTGGAAAAGTCTACATACATTCGAATATTTTTGATTGTTACTTTTTGTACCCAGTTATACAGCCAAGCATCATCATAACCAATAAATATTCCATATGTAACACCAACAGTTAAACCATCAAAAGATACAGATGCTTCAGTCATGGTTTCATTATTTGTTAATAATTTATTGACAGGTGAGTACCAACTTCCATTAGTATGAAACCTATATAATATTACTCGAGCACCACTTGCTTGAGGTGAAGCATGACCGGCTGTATATGAAGCTATTGCAGAAATATTAAGATAACTATCTGTGGCTGTATAGTTTGTAGATACTCCTGATGAATACAAGTAAGATGAACCATATTGCTCTGTAATAATTAATTCTGCACCAATGATCTCCCAGTTAGTTTTTCCACTGTGAGTTGAAAAAATATCTTCATATGTATTTGAGTCGACAATCGTCTTTTTCCAATGCATTGAGTTAAAATCAAATTCTCGGGTTGGAATAACAGCTCCATTTACCGTTGGATATTGTTGAATTAAGAAAAGCAATAATATGACTACATAAAAATTTTTTCCCATAATGGGAACAGAGAAAAAGATTTAATAAACATTTACTAATTATAATAGTAGTAAATAAAGAAATTAACAAGAAGAAGATGATTAATTCATATATTAGACAATTATAACAATCAAATAATAATAAAAACTTAAGAATTCCTTGTATATGGGCTAATTCTTTGAATTATAAAATCTAGGAATGTTATTAACCTAAATAATTTCAGGTTGAGATATCGATTTAAATCAATTATAAATTGAAAATTTCTTTTTTGCGATTCTATTATAAAATATAGCAATTCCGAATATTGAAGTAATAAATGTCCATAATGGTGTAGTATTTAAGCCGAATAAACGAAATCCTTCATACACTTCTATATCGATTTGGTAAAATTTAGATGCATCTCCTACGTTTATATCCATTTCAAAAGTTAAAGATTGATATTTTGCAATACTCTCCTCTATATCAATTTCTATCTGATATTCAAAATTCATGGTAAAAGAATCATCTCCTTCTACTATGGAGTCATAAAATATTACTTCAAGATTAAATGATTTTCCTTCTTCATGAGATATCTCTAGTTCTGCAATATCTGCCAATACTTCTTCTAAAAAGGTTCCATAATCATCATAAAACTGGTCATCATTTGGTACAAAAAAAGAAAAGATTGAGCTTAATCGAGTATTTTCTTCACTATTGTCGATTTGTGGAACATTAAAATTACTAGGATTTCGGAAAGAGGAAAGATCATTTGCCATCATTTCTTTGAACCCAAATCCAATTTCTAATAATTCTAAAAACTCAGAAATGTCATTATAATGCTCTGTAGTTTCACCATCTTTGTCCTCTGCAGTAAACTCAACAATTTCTTCAGCTACATTTGTTACTACAACATCATATTTTTCGTTTACATCCTCAAATGTATCATAATTTGTTCCATTGATATTGAGAGTATATTCTTCTTTTACAGTAAACGAGAATTCATCTCCAACTTCGACTCCAGTAGTCGTCTGCCCTTGTACTACCGACGTCACCAGTAGAATTACAAGCAATATTTCTATAATTATTTTTTTAAAGATCATATTCGCTCGTACTCATGGAATTGAATAATTATATTAATTATATCAAATTAGTGTGAATAAATGTATGTCAATTTGGGGATAAATGTTGATAATGCACAAAAATAGAAGTAGATACCTGAATTATTGTTGTTGGAGTCATGATCTTTTTTGTATATATATACACACGTTCAGCCCAAACCATGCCTGCCGTCGCCAGACTCCCACACATATAATGTAGGATTAGCAGGATCTTCATTCTGTGGCTTCTTTCTGCTTCTCAACCCATTAGGTTTCATCGAAGTCAGGATTTCCGTGTTATTTAACATTAGCCGATCACTCACGAAGTTATTGTAATTTAACTTTGAGTACTAACGTATCT
>JAOUKW010000447.1 GCA_029882335.1 Candidatus Heimdallarchaeota archaeon
GGCGAATTAGAACTTAGTAAATTAGATGTTGATAAATTTAAAAACAGATTATTCACTAATGACTAAATAGATACAAAATAATTAAAAATATAATTTGAAACTTTTCTATAATAGAACTTTATTGAATCAAGTAATTTTCACAATAGAAGAGAGAATTTTTTTTCAATTTGTATCTACTAATCAGTTCATCTTGGATTTAAAATTAATTATTTGATAATGCATTCGTATCAAGTATAAAATTAGTGTATTAATTTATATTTTTATAATATAATTACATCTGATAAATCTTAATTGCAACTACAGGACAATCATCTTCACAAGCAAGACATTCAATACAGTCATCCTCTCTTGCAGGTGCAGCTTTTTTGGTAGATGCATCATGTCCTTCATATTCTACCCACTCAAAAACATCTTCAGGGCAAACATCAACACAAGCACCATCACCGATACAAATGTCAAAGTCAACAGCAACACGATCTCCATGAATTCCTAATTTTTTGGGAGGTTCAAATGCACCCCATATTTTATAGCCATATTCCTCATGATTCTTTACAACAGTAAGTTTTTCCTTGAAATCTGGGTCAATTGTACTCAAATTATAACACCTTTGCTTTGCAATCAAAAATATTGATTGTTATGATTTTATTTTCCTAATGATAGAATTTAAGGATATTGACTAATGTCGGGAAATCAAGCTAGAATTATATGTACATCATCAAATTTGCTAAATAATAGTAAAACACTAATTTTTTTTATATTTCTTGCTTTTGTTCAAGTGTGAAAATGCCAATATACCCACCTAATCGAACTGTATTTGCAAAAATAATTATACAAATTATCCTATATCAAGGAGATAGACTAAATTTATTTAAACAAATAATTAATTTCCTAGGATTTAAAACTATACAACTATAGATTTAACTTTGAGTAAACAAAAAAATGGCAATAGTCTTTTTTTTCTCAAAATTTTCATTATATTTATGCATTGCATTCCTATTGGTTCCTACAAATAGTTCAAAGCCTAGAGACCTTAGACGATTTTGTGTGTCTTCAGGTATTGGAATTGATCCAGAATATCCAGAGCCAACAATTAAGAAACAAGGTCTTTCAGGAATTATCAATTGTAGATCATTAATTGTTAATATAGTATAACTTTGCCTTTTCCAATTGGATATTATCTTATTTGGTAAAATAATCACATCGTTATGATATGAATTTCCACCAATAATAATCTCACCTTTTTGGTAATAATCGATTTTGTACATCCCTAATGTAGGAAAAAAATAATTATTAATAAATTGAACTAAATCTGTGAGGATCATTCATTTATTCATAATCTAAAAAAAGCGATTTACCGTTTTTAAGAAGATGCTCAAGAATTCAAAGATTATTGATTTATTTCTTTAAAAAAATGGTGAATGAAATCGTATAATCACATTTCATCTTTTTACATCGTTAATAATTTTTCATCGTTATTTTCACCTTTTTTCATCATTATCACATTTATTTATTTTTTTAAACATATATTTTATCGATATATTTCGATGGATTTTTTTAATATTTTATATTTTAACATTCTAAAATAAGAATTATTATAGAATTAACTCATCGATAATAACATCAGGTGAAACCAAGTCAATCCACAATGTTGGAAATTACTATAAAAACACGTCAATAAATTAGAAGTAATATGGTGGCTAAACTAAGTCTTTTCATATTAGAAACAATTATTACAACTAGAGAGTGTGTAAACCATATGATTATACCAGATAATTTTACTTCGTTAATCTCAGAAGATACCCAACATATCTGTCCTGAAAACGAATTCTGTGTAAAAATTGTTGCAATTACCAAGCTTCCTACTAAACATGGTTTATTTTACGCAATTGCTTTTGATCAAACGCATGATTCATTTGAACATGTAGTATTTGCATATGGTGATGTTGTCAACAAGGAAGAAGTACTTGTTCGTCTTCACTCGGAATGTCTAACAGGAGATACAATAGGTTCATTAAGATGTGATTGTGGCCAACAACTTAATGGGTCATTATCTAAAATTGTTGAAGAAGGCGCAGGAATATTAATATATCTCAGACAAGAAGGAAGAGGCATAGGCCTGGTAAATAAATTGAAAGCATATGCATTACAAGATAATGGATTAAATACTTTTGAAGCCAACCGCGCCTTGGGTTTCAAAGATGATGAAAGGAACTACTTATTGGCAGCTCATATTTTAAAAAGCTTAAAAGTGCACTCAATAAGATTATTAACCAATAATCCTGAAAAAATCAAATCTCTTGAAGAGAATGGTATCAAAGTTACCAAAAGAATGCCACTACAGTATAAATCCAATAAACATAATGAATCGTACTTGCGATCAAAATTTGAACAAAACCACCTATTGGAAATTGATTGGGCAAAAGATCATCAAATGGAATAGGATCTAATCAATATCACATATATACAGGTTATTTGTAAATACAAAAAAGATCAAATAAAAGAGGAAATTCTAAAATTTCAACAATGTAATACCCAGATAATATCCACATAATAGCTGAATGAATAAAGCATAAAAACAAATTGTATAAATATGATAAATAATTCCATCCCAAATGAAAACCAACTAAGATTAATTAATTCTTTACAAAAGTCTTTTAGTCAATTACCTCAAAATCTAAAAAATGAAACTCCGACCATTAATAAATATAATTTAAGCAGTAGAGGCTCATTTGAAGACAATCAAAAAATGATAAATGCGTATATATGCCCCTGCGGAAATCGAATGAATACTACTAGTCATTCCACTAAAACTATGGAAAATAATACTGCTCTTGATACATATCAACTAACCTGTAAGGGATGTGGCGATCATGAAGAAATTAGTTTTATCATGATGAGAAAAAATTTACAAAGAACATTTCAAAAACCTCAAAAAAGACCATCATTTTATGATTATTCGTATTAAGTGTAATAATTAACTAGATGATGCTTACTGTTTGAATTTTGAAGACAAGATAACCTTCCTTTTCGAACCTCTTTAAATGCGATATCCAAATTTTTATCTATAAATTTCATAAAATAATGAACTAAGAAAATTCCTGTACGCTCTTGCCCATATTGACAATGTACAACCGCTTTTTCCCCTTTATTTCTAATGGTTTCTATGATTTTCAAAAAAAGATTGATTTGTTCTTCACTTGGTTCCACAGATACAGGTATATGATGAAATGTAATACTTTTTGTATATTTTGAGACAATAGGAAGTTCCATAGTTAAAGTAATAATATTTGTAATTCCATTTTCT
>JAOUKW010000448.1 GCA_029882335.1 Candidatus Heimdallarchaeota archaeon
AATTTTGCGGGAGAAATTAGTTCAAAAAGTAAATTTGAGGAGTTTTGATAGATGAATTTTGATAAAAAAGCACCAAATACTATTGATTTTGATAAAGAAGGATTAATCGTAGGACTTGAATTTCATCAACAAGTTCACGCACCTTATGACGAGGATGAACTAAGTAAACTTCATGGAAGTAAATTATTTTGCCCCTGTCCCTCATGGTTGAGAGATGAAGAAGGTGATTATATCATCCATCGAAAATTTAGGGCAATGTCTGGAGAAACAGGAGATGTTGATATTTCTGCAGTTTTCGAAAAGATGAAACAGGGATCTACTATTTATGAAGGGTATCATGATACTACCTGCTTAATTGAGTTAGATGAAGAACCAATATTACCAATAAATGAAGAGGCATTGTATCGTGTACTAAGTATTGCAAAAATACTCTTCAATCTCGAATTAGTAGATGAAATCTTAGTATCACGGAAAACGATAATTGATGGTAGTAATACCTCAGGCTTTCAAAGAACTGCACTAGTTGCATTTGGAACAAAAAATTCGTATATTGAAGTTAATGGAAAACATATTTCCATATATCAAGTTAATTTAGAAGAAGATTCTGCAAAAAATATCGGTAAAGAAGGCAATATAAAGAAATACAAATTAGATCGATTAGGAATACCTTTGATAGAAATTGCTACTGGTCCCGATATCAGATCTCCTGAAGAAGCTAAAGAGACTGCTCTTAGAATTGGTGAATTATTACGAACTACTGGATTTGTAAAACGAGGTCAAGGTACAATTCGACAGGATCTAAATGTATCAATTAAAAAAGGGACTCGTATTGAAATTAAGGGAGTTTCTGATTTAGATCTTCTTACAACATATGTAACCAATGAATCAATCCGACAGGTAAGAATGTTGGAATTTTTAGATATTCTTGATAAACGTGGATTTGAATTATCCCATATTAATAAAATACTGAGTAAAGATGTTTCCACTTTATTTGTAAAATGCACTGCCAAATTTATTTCTAAAGCAATAAAAAATGGAGATAGTGTTATTGCAGCAAATCTGCCATATTTCAATGATTTACTAGGATTTGAACTACAGCCTGATTATAGAGTTGGTACTGAATTATCTGAAATATGTAAAGTAACTGCTGGTTTGGGAGGAATACTTCATAGTGATGAACTTCCTAAATTTGGAATTTCTGAAGATGAGGTTAATGCAGTACGAAAACAACTTAAAACCAAAGATACAGATGGATTTATCCTTCTTGTAGGAAAGCAAAATCTATGTAATTTAGGAATTGATGGTATTAAGAATGTTATGAAACTTTGGTTTGAACATAAAGCGATTATTCCTGAAGTCCGTTCACCTAAGAATAATGGTACCACTGGATACTTAAGACCACTCCCTGGAAAGGCAAGAATGTATCCTGAAACAGATGCAAAACCCATTCATCTATCTAAAGAACTCTTGGCACGAATTGATTCAACTAAGTTTGAAATGCCTGAAGAACGATTAAATCGGTACATAAAGAAAATCAAGCTATCTAAGGAACTCGCTGATCAAATGGTACTCCATCCACAAAATAATTTATTTGAAGAAATAGTAAATTCATACAAAGTAGACGCTAATTTAGTTGCAAATACTATGCTTTCAACAATTATTAATCTAAGAAGAGATAATTTCAATGTAGATGCTATCAGTGAAAATCATCTTCGTTCTGTTTTTAAATTAATATCTCTAAATGAAATAACTAAAGATGCCATTGAACCAATTCTAGTTGAGATTTGTAAGGTCGGAAGTAATGCAAAGGTTGAAAATATTATAAGTCAATTAGGGATAGAAAAATTAGATGAATCAGAAATCGAAAAAGTAATTGATGAAGTTATGAGTCAACATAAAGATGTAATTTCCGAAAAAGGAATGGGTGCTATGGGTGTACTTATGGGTTTAATAATGAATCAGTTTGCTGGAAAGGCAGATGGAAAAATAGTTTCTGGTATAATTCGAAAGAAAATTCAAAATCCAAAATAATTATACGCAAATGATACAAGTGATAACATCAAATATTTGGTGAAATGAAGCGAATTGTTCACAATCTATGTAATAATATTTTCGAAAAATTATCCTTATGTAATATAGCTTACTATATATACTATGCTGATGAATATATATTAGAGAATGGCAAAATTATCTGTAATCAAGTTACCAAATGGAACAACCATAGAGGTATCTCCAGACCTCAGCCCGGAACAGATTACAGCAATGATTACCGCATTAACTAATCCTCAAATTAACCAATCAATGCCAGTTGAAGAGGATAACAACGAAGGACGAACTTTTGTTCGTGAACGAAGTATCGATGAAATCTGGAACACATCCAAAAAAGAACGTGTTGCATTGTTTATTAGAAATCACATAAATGAAACATTATGGTTTAATGCCAAGGATATACAAGATCAACAATTGAGTATTACAGGTCAGTTATTACTTGGTGAAACTTCCGCAATTTCTACTTATTTAACTCGTCTTTTTGAAAGTGGTCATTTAGATAGAACAAAGGAAAAGAACAGTAGGAATGTATTATTTAAGTCAAATTATAAATTATTAGAGGATTATCCAGCAATCAGCTTGGATAAATTCAAAGAATTACTCACAATTAGTTAAACTATTTCTAATATCTATCTTAGAATTGAATAACATTTATTTTAAAAAATGAATTTAAATTTTTTATTCTATCGACAGGATTATGATAGTTCTCCGATTTCTGTAGCAGAATTTGGATTAATCAAATTATTTCCCTCGGTGATTTCGACTTTAGTTTTAATATACTCCTGTTCTGTTGCTGGACCCACACATTCAGATATTACTGTGTCACCTATTCTCTTACTTTTATACCAGTAATAATAGGTTTTAGACTTCTTTTCACCTTCACTAGTAACCCATGAACGCACAATCTTGCGTATATACATCTGAACCCTATTTTATCCTTATATTTTAATAACTTTTTGCTTTGCTAAAATTTAAAAGTCTAAATTTTTAATTTCCAAAATAAAATATCTTTATTTAATTAACCTCCATGTAATATTGGTACTATTTTTATAGCAATTGAGCTTTCTTCAATCTTTGAATTTAGTAAATTTAAACTATGGAGTTCCATCTTATCTGCTAAATACAGAATACCTGGTTTTGCACCTCCATTTTGCAAACACAAATTCATAATGTCTGGTTCTTTGTTTAATAGTTCTGTAATCGATTGTAATATTGTCTCATTGAAGAATTCACCTTCAAAATAAT
>JAOUKW010000449.1 GCA_029882335.1 Candidatus Heimdallarchaeota archaeon
ATATGCCTGTGGATAATAATATAAATTCTCAGCAAAATGAACATCAACTTGTTGAGTCATTATTATCACATTTGGATGAACTTAGCCAGTTTCTCAAAGATAGTTCATTTAGAAATATTGGAACTAAACAAAAAGCGATTATAATTAAACAGAATATTAAAGATATTATGTTTTACGCAGATAAATATCTTCATTCAGAATTGGTGGATCAAACACTCCTGTACTCAACGCTAATTCAAACATCCATGACATTTAATGATGCTAAAAACCAAATCGCAGAAGAAGAAGGATTAACAGAGATTAATTATATAATTAGAATCGCAGCAAATAAGTGGATAAGTAAAATTGCCTTATCGAGAGGTAATTTCGGTTTATCTAACTTAGAAGGTACATCTTCCTTAATAGAAGAATATTTAAAAAATACTACCAAAATCTTATCAATTCCAACAAAGCCAATGAAAAATGAAACAAACTATAAAAACACCATAAACATTATTTTCAATCTACTTTTAAGTACTATTAAGGCATATTTAATACCAACCATTGAAATAGACCATCTAAATATTGAATCAATTAAAGATTGGGGATCAAAGGCATTTTGGCATTTAAAATTGATCATTGATTTTTTAGTTGGATTGAATTTGAAAGACTTTATTCAAAATATAAATGATATATCTGTCGAAGACATTAAAATTTATTATGAAATATCACTAATTAAACAATTGAAATTGGAGTTGTCATTTAGTCTAGCACAAATGCTAGGTAATGGTTGGTTTCAGATTGTAGAGACATATGGACTTTTTAATAAAAATGAAGAAGACAGGATTATAGCAACTATAATCGAATCGAATCAATGGATTACCAAATGGGAAAATGAACTAAATGAATTAATTAAGTCTAATAATTTTAATAAAACCAAATTTCCTGAAATAAACGAACTTGAATTTATTACTGGTTATAACGACTTAAATTGTAAAATCAGGAAACTGTGGAAAGAAATTAGATTTCAAAATCTTCCAAAGAATAAACCATTACTAGAAGAATTAATTTCTGAAATTTTAAATTTTTATACATTACAAAGTAAATTAATTTCTCAAGACCCTCATTATAATTCTAATAGAATGCAAAAATATTATCAAATTATTATTAATTCATTACTCGGTTCATTTTCATTATTATTTGATTATACAAATTCGATTGAAGAGTTGCAAACATTTAGTCAAGACCAAAACTTTCTATTTACTCCAAATAAAGACAATCTTCAATATATCTATATTAGGACACTTCTTAATTTACAATTTCATCTTTCCAACAATAATCAGTTACAAATTCATGCAATTAAATCAGAATTAATCCAAATGATAGATTCTCTGGAGAGATTTCCAAAATATATCATTACAGTCAAAATGCTAATTATTGTAATTGGATTATATCTTGAAGAATTAGAAATTAATGAAATGAATGAGATAATCGTTGAAATAATGGAAATAATAGATAAAAATCATATTATCCACTTAGAAAATGGTATTATCCATTATTTAAACCAATTAAAATTATCAATTACTAATAAACAGCAAATATTTTCAATTCCAAAGGAAAGAGAGGACTTCGACATACAGGATATACTATCATGGATAGTGCCTGTTTTTAAATCAGAAAACCGATCTAAAATTGTATTTTTACCATTTAATAGACAAAAAGACCAAGTATCTCTACTAAGTCATGTTCATTTATAATTTAAGTTATTCATTCACTTTGAATAATACTTTGTCAAAAGTTCTGTTAGTTTTTCAAGTAATCTTCTCTCATCATCCTCAATTTTACCATCCAATCCGGCAATGAGATCTGCTCGATCTTTTATTAGCTCTTTCAATTCTTGTAATCTTAACTTTTCTTCATCAGAGATTATTCCATCATCATTTGCTTCTGCTAACATAACCAAGTAAGAATCTGCATCAATTTCTACTTGTTTGATAATATCTTTTTCTTCTGGTGTTACTATACCATCGCGATTTGCAATTTCTAATAATTCATTAATGGTTTCTTTTAAAATATCAGATTCATTTCCCATATTCTATAATATTTCTATTTGCTTAAATTATTTTATTCCTTGGTTGGGATTAAACTAGAAGATTAACATTCAAGTTGGGTTTAGTGCACATTTAATCATTTCTTCAGAAGGGCAACCGATCCCATTTTCACATGGATAAATTCTACAACTAATTGCATGATTTATCAACAATTCGTCATATTGTTTATTATAACAAGATAATACTTCAACACCATTGATTAAAATGGTTGGTGAGCCATAGAAATTATCTGGAAGCTGCAGTGAATCCACAATTTCAATCATTTTTACATTAAACTGTAGATTTAACTTATTAAATACAACCTCAATCTGAGATTTTGATTTCAAATAGTTCGGACAATCCTTAAAATAAATAATCTCTATTGTATGCAAGTGAGATCGCATAAGATATACATTTGATTTTTCATTAAGTACTTATCGATCTTAAAATTAATTTTTGACCATGGTTTAGCACTTCTATTAAAAATGAAATTCTAGATTATGTCTTTTACAATGAGAAAATACAGTATTTTTCATTAACATTGCGATAGTCATTGGACCCACTCCTCCTGGAACAGGAGTAACTAATTTAACCTTATCTACAACATCTGAAAAATGTACATCACCAACCAATTTACCATCTAATTTGTTAATACCAACATCAATAACAATAGAATTGGGTTTTACCATATCACCAGTAATAAAATTGGGTTTCCCTGCAGCAACAATCAGTATATCTGCAGATTTTGTATAATATGCTAAGTTTTTTGTACGAGAATGACAAAGAGACACTGTTGCATTTGATTTTTCGAGTAAACTAGCAATTGGTTTGCCGACTAAATTAGATCTACCAACTACTACCGCGTTTTTACCTTCTATCACTACATTACTTCTATTTAGTAATTCCATTACACCAAGTGGAGTACAAGGAATAAAACCATCAATACCCATAAATAGTTTACCTAAATTCTCATAATGTAATCCATCTACATCTTTTGATGGATCAATTTTTAACAGTGCTAATTTTTCATCTAATCCGGTAGGTAATGGTAATTGTAGAAGAATTCCATCTACATCATCATCATTATTTAATTCATCAATAATTTGTAATAACTCGTCCATAGATATGTTTTCATCTAAATATTTACTTTCATTTAGAATTCCAATTTCATCACACGCTTTTGCTTTTAACCTAATATAAATCATGGAAGCAGGATTAGT
>JAOUKW010000450.1 GCA_029882335.1 Candidatus Heimdallarchaeota archaeon
ACTTTGTGAGTGATCTGCTAATGTTAAATAACACGGAAATCCTGACTTCGATGAAACCTAATGGGTTGAGAAGCAGAAAGAAGCCACAGAATGAAGACCTTGCTAATCCTACATTATATGTGTGGGAGTCTGGCGACGGCAGGCATGGTTTGGGCTGAACGTGAATACGTATGTACTTTGTATATACAAAAAAGATCATAATGTTTCATATTTAGATTAATTAAATACCTAAATAATTACCAACATAAATTACAAAATAATAATAAAATTAAAATTATTTATTTAAACTATACTTTGATTACATTTGTTTTCCCAAAAGCCCAAATGCTTATAACTCAAATTATCTACCTTAAATTCATGAATAGTGGAGTAATGGAAACAAATGGACAAAATTTATATTATGAAGTCCATGGTGAAGGAAGCCCTTTAGTTTTAATTATGGGATTAGGATATGATTCGTCATTATGGGGATTACAACAAATTCCTGCATTTTCAAAAGAATATAAAGTAATTGTATTTGATAATAGAGATGTTGGAAGGAGCTCTCAAGCAAATGAAACCTATAGTCTTGTTGATATGGCAAATGATTTAGCTGGATTACTTGATGGGTTAGGTGTTAATAAAGCTCATATCTTGGGTTTTTCCATGGGTGGTGCTATTGCTCAAGAATTTGCAATAAATCATCCTGAAAAGGTTGATAAACTTATACTTGTTGGAACTGCTGCAGATGATGCTCGCGCTAGTTTTGATGCGCTTAATGTATGGAAATTTGTTAAAAATAATGATTCACAAGGAATGGTATTTGCTACTCAACAATTTGTGTGGTTATTTTCAGATGATTTTCTTAGGAATAAAGATGCAGTTAATCAGACATTACAATTATTAGGATCCAATCCCAATCCTCAAGGTCCAGATGCTTTTAGTAGGCAGGTAGATGCTGCTGTAAAGCATGATAGCTTAGACCGATTGAATCAAATTCAAGCAAAAACTTTAGTAATTTCTTCAGAGAGAGATCTAATTAGACCACCATGGATGGGTAAAAAATTAGCAGATGGTATCCCGAAGGCTAAGTTTAAATTAATTGAAGGACCCGGTGCATCTCATGTGGTCGTTCTTGAGAGACCAGAGGAATTTAATAATATTGTATTACATTTTCTAAAAGAATAATTGTTTAATTGTTTTTTAATTAATTCACGGAAAGCTTTCAAATTCTATTCTTAATTAAGTGATAAAAAAACAATCAAATTGTTTCGGAACAAATCAATTTATTATACAAACAATAAATAATATCAAGAATAGTGGATCATTGGTGAAAGAATTATTCTTTTGAAATTGCCATCTATTATTACATGTCGACTAGAAGATCTTCCATATCTCATACCGATTGTTTTTATTATTTATTCATTTATTCTCTTACCTGTTTGGTTAGTTGCAACCTCTCCTATACAAGCAGGAATTTCACTAATGTTATTTGTTACATCTGTAATGGTAAATTTAAGAATATCAATATATTTTTCAGAACAGAATGAATCAAAGATAAGATTTAATCCATTTCAAAAGATAACAATTCCATATCGAAATTATTTAGTTTCAAGTGTATTCCTTACTCTTATTTATTTTTTCAAGTATTTAACTCATCCATTAATTTCGGGAGGTGATGAAGGGCCAAATGTTGATAATTTAGTTGTATACATGTATCTATACACTGCAAACTTTATGAATTCTATATTGGGGCGGATAGTTGCCATCTCTCTGATAGTTTTAATTTGGATCGGTATTAATCGCTTATTCAGAAGCTCAATCGTCAGAAAATATTTACTAGATAATATAATTTGGTTAAAATTAACATTATCACTTATTTTCTTTTCATTTTGGATAGGTTATACGATTTATACATATTTATATTCAATTGGATTAATACAACCAGCTCTACCACAAATATTTATCCGACATGGACCAATCAAAGGCTTTAGTAGTTTAATAATTATAATGATATTTGGAGTTAAAGATTATGTATTACGAATGGTATCAATTATATTTACTGGTCTAATATTATGGACTTGTTTCAATATTCTCATGGATATATTAATTGAGGATTTAGATTATGAACCTGATAAACATTCGACTATTCTAATTCACCTTGGAATGTCATTTTCGCTCCTTACAACACCAGTTATACGCGATTATTGTCCATTAGTTTTAGAAACTGCAGGTGAAATATTATTCTTTATTCTTTCGCTTCGTTTTCTTCTCCAATATATTCGAGTAAAAAATATCAGTACATTATACTGGTATTCTTTGAGTACGAGTGTAGGTGTTCTTTACCGCAAGAGTATGGCATTCTACGCTTTTATTAGTTTTTTAATCCTAATAATAATACATAGAAAATTATTACTTCAAATTGTCAAATCTATAATGAAAAGTGGTGCAAATCAGTTAGATTCAATATATTCCGAAATAATTGTTATGTGGATGTTATCTATCCCAATGATGTTATCATCGATGTGGTTATATGTTCACTTCTTCTCACCATATCCCGAAATGAAACGAGGTGTTGATCTAACAAGAGTTAGTTTCAATTTCAATGCTAGCTTTACTATTTTTGATTATACAATTATTTTATTCAATTTTGGAGGTAAAATATTACCAATTCTCGCGTTGATATTTATTGGAGTTATGATGAAAAGAAATTCCGGTTATCTGGCTATTTTCATTATTTCATCTTTTTGGTATTTCATGTTTTCAATAGAAGCATCTTGGTATGTCAGGGTGGCACGATTCATGGCACCATTATTTGTAATTATAATTATTCTTGGGTTTGCTATGCTTTTATTTCCCTCAAAATTAATAAATAATTTATTTAAAAATTCCAATTATCGTAGATATATCATGGTCGTTTGTAATTTATCTTTGATTTTAACTGTATCTACAGTGTCTTATTATCAAGTAGTTGATTTGAAAACAGATTTTGAATTAGAAGAAACATTATATCCGTGGGATCAACTATCGGAGTACCTCCAAACTAATCACCAGTATGCAAATATATACTCACCTTGGAATACAGCTAATCCATTTTTATTCTACTCTTTTCAATATCAATTAACCCAAGGCATAACTAGATCAAGAGTCGCGTGGGCTTCTGCTGAAAATCAAACAATAAATAATTTGATCTCATTCATGAGAGATAATGGATATGATTTATTGGTATTACCTCAGGCAAACTCTTCCTATGTCACAGCAAATGACCTTTTTACAGAGGAATTATCCACTCATTTG
>JAOUKW010000075.1 GCA_029882335.1 Candidatus Heimdallarchaeota archaeon
CAATAACTTTGTGAGTGATCTCCTAATGTTAAATAACACGGAAATCCTGACTTCGATGAAACCTAATGGGTTGAGAAGCAGAAAGAAGCCACAGAATGAAGACCCTGCTAATCCCACATTACAAGTGTGGGAGTCTGGCGACGGCAGGCAGGGTTTGGGCTGAACGTGTGTATGTATATACAAAAAAGATCATGATATGTGTACTTTATTTCACCCTTTAGAAATGAACCTCCATTTAATACAGACAATGCAGCTTGAGCAGCTAATCCACAATCACAGTGATCAAGGAAATAATAATCACCCAATATATCATTTGTTAACAGCCCAATTGGGTATTTACGAACATTCTGATCTAATAATCTTTTTAAATTTTCAATCGGATCAAGAGGTAATCCATAGGTTAAATTTATGTCATTAGATGTACCCATTGGTAATATTCCTAAATTTGTACCTTTTCCTTTTTTCATAATCGCATTGCATATCTCATTAGTAGTACCATCTCCTCCAACTGAAATCAGTGTTTTATACCCTGAGTCAATTGCTTCCTCTGCAATACTCATACCATGAAGTCTTGATTCGGTAAATTTAATTTCATAGCTATCAGAATCTAAAGTATTTTTAAGTTCGTCTTGAACTTTTGGCCATCTTTTCTTTAATCTTCCTGTATTTGCTTCAGGATTACAAATAAATAATATTGATTCATCATTCATTCATTTCTATTTCTATGTACCCATAATAGAATTTATCCGGTATCAAATGATAAAGAGTTATAATTTTTTCATTTTCTTGAATTATTTTTCTTTACCTGCTTTTGTTTTCCGAAGAATAGAATAATTCATCTAAGTTATCATATAATGTGTTTGAGTACAATAATCATCCAATGTTTTAATTTAGTGTTATGAAGGGTTTATCTCTGAGTCACTCTAAGTCAGGTTTATATAAAGTAGTTTTGAGATTGTGTTTTTTTTGGAATTTTTTCATTTGATTTGTCATAACTAACTGAAACCTTTCAATTTATTTTTATTCCATAAATAAACTATAATTTTGAGCTGAAACATTTACCAAATGTATAATCATCGGGCTTTAGCTCAGACTGGTCAGAGCGGCCGGCTGTAGAGTTTTTCGCGGAATGAGGTAACTATGAATTCCCGTTGGCAGCCGCTACCGGCAGGTCCTGGGTTCAAATCCCAGAAGCCCGATTAACTATTTTCTTTGCTTATTATTTAAATATTAAGAATTAAAAAAATTGAATGTTTTATTGTCAGCACATTAATTCTTAAAATTTTATAAAATAATTATTTTTTTATTTTTCCAATCCCTACTATTATGATCTGTCCCAAATTATAAATATTAATCTAATTTCGTGACAGTTGGTTTTTTCAGTTGAAGGTCTTCATTATTATTGGTGAGAATTTCATTTTCCCACGGATTGCTTTTCATGTTTTTAGTATACTCAATTTTTTTGTTTGGTAGATCTACATGATATCCTTCTATAATCGCAGCTTGTTGAATTATTTCGATAATACTTTCATCATCGAGAAGATCATAGTATCTATATGTATATATTTGACGTAATCTTGTTAGTATTTTTTGAATCGAACGAGATCTGTTACTGATGGCATCTAAAGCAAAATAAACTTTTAGAGTTTGGAATATGACATTTCTTGCTCTCCAATCACGAACATTACGCATAAATCCATTTAATTCGTTGGATATTTCTTCTTTCGAGTTTAATTCTAGAAGTGGTATTTTGAAACCGTTCCATCGTTCTAAATCCTTAACAACTTTCTTTGTCTGAGTTAAATTATTATCGCTATCTAGTGAAAAAAGTATAATAGGTA
This sequence comes from Candidatus Heimdallarchaeota archaeon, assembly GCA_029882335.1. Classification (GTDB taxonomy): domain Archaea; phylum Asgardarchaeota; class Heimdallarchaeia; order Heimdallarchaeales; family Kariarchaeaceae; genus JAOUKW01. The sequence goes on from JAOUKW010000075.1 coordinate 1,842, forward strand.
CAGGAAAACGGTTGACACTTACAAATTCTTTAAGTAAGCGATTATTTAGATCTATTGCTTTCTTTTTGGTGGAATCAATTAATAATATGATACCAGATGCACCTTTGAGATATATATTCCTAATCATTGCCCATTGAGGATTGGCATCTAACATCCAAAACTGGGCTGTTAATCGTTGATTATCAACAAAAAAATGAGAATATGCAAATGCGGAAACATTTGTATTAGTATAGCTTTTTTCGAATTCAACACCAAAAACGTCTTTCAATTTCATATATAATGGAGTATCATGACATAGAATTGCTATTTTGAATATGTGTTTATTTTCAGTCATTTCCTGCAATTTATCAGTAACAATTAGAAAATAAAAATGATTAGTATTTACGTAAAAGAAAAGATAGAATTTATTTCAAGATTTATCGACCAATAATTTAGTTGGTAATTTATCTTTTGATACGACTAAATACAAGAGTATTTCAATATTAAAGTAGCTGAACTAATAGTGAGAAAGATTTATTCAATCCTAGTAATTCTTTCATTAATGCTATCATTGGTTATTTTAACATCTCTAGATGAAGCATATCAAGAAAAAAATAGAAATATAAAATTTGACAATCCTTTGTCTCAGACAACAGATGAAAGATTAAAATTAAAAGATGGTTTGAATGATTATGTATATAAGGATCAGACAATAAAGAATTGGAACAATGACAGGGTCTTGGTCGTTAGTTCTTCATCAGAAGAGTTAGATAATTCAATTGTAAGTCCTGTACAAATTGGGAAAAACTATCTTCATTTTATAGAAAAAGTTGATAAATTATCAATAAAATTATTGATGAATAATCCTTCGGTGAGATTTATCTATCCAGATCTTGATACCTCTAATTTCAGTACAAAAGAGGAAAGTACAACAATCAATGCTGATGGATTTAAGGCAAAAGAAATACTGCAGACAGATAGAGTATGGGAAGAATTCAATGTAACTGGTAGAGGAGTGAAAATATCTATTGTTGATAGTGGAGTAGATATAGGAAATTCGGATTTATTAAATAATATCTTGAGATTGCCCAATGGTTTAACATCTTCTTATGATGTTACAGGTTATGGTATTGCGATCACCTCATTAGAAATTCCCTCAGAAGTTGTAGCAAATTCTATCATACTACCATTAAGAGGAGAAAATATAACGTTTTGGGCTGGAGAAGAAGCAAGAATGAGATCCTCGGATAGTTTAGGAATTAGCTTTCAAGATATGGATATAACGGAGATTACCAGACCATCGTTATCAAATTCATATAAAATTGGTATTCTATTTCAACCTGCTTTAACGGCTAACTTAATAAATCAGATTTTTATCTTTATTCTCACAGATTCAACAACAAGTGGTTTGTATGATACAATTTACATAGATTATGATACCAGTTTGGCTTTAACATTGTCCTATAATGATATTATTCCAGAAAGCGGAGAAACATATTTTTCATTAGTGGATTGGTCATTGAATGATGACTTCCCATCAAGTAATGATTACCCCTTCTTATCAAGGGATATAGATGGAGATAATATTGCTGATGTGTCGGCAGGAGGAATAGGAACAACCCTTGACAGATTTGGTTTAATTAATAATCAACAGGTATCATTAATAGAGGGGATAGATCCTCAAGGAAGAGGATTTGCGGTAATGTATGATTCGATAGGTCATGGTACATTATCAGCAGCAGTCGCTGCGGCGAGTGGAAACTCAAACCATCCAGCATATGATGATCTAACAACACCTGAAGTTGAAAATTCAACTGCGTATAGATTACCAGGTTCAGCTCCAAATGCAAAAATAATACCAATTAAAGGATATACACTCTCAGATTTTATATTAGGTTGGTTTTGGTCAGCTGGATTGAAACCGGACCTTAATAATGGAGGTTGGCTTATTGGTTTTGAGCATCTGGCTGATATTGTTAGTAATTCATGGGGATCTGGAGTAATTGCAGAAAATGATGAATTAAAGGGTATGGATTTATATTCCATGATGGTCGACTTATTATCACCACCAGACTTATTTTATTCAACATTCCCGGGTATGATTTTTGTTGTTTCAGCGGGTAATGGAGGTCCCGGATATGGAACTGTTCCGAAACCAGCTTCCTCCTCCATGGCAATAACTGTTGGAGCATCGACTTCATATCATTTTTTAAATGGAACCCGAGGTAATAACCATGGAGACGTAGCATCATTTAGTGGTCGAGGACCTACATCATATGGATCAATTAAACCAGATATTTTAGCTCTTGGATGGGCTGGTTTCACACATTATCCGATTAACGCGGGCAAGGGAAATGGTTCCCATGCAATTGGTATGTTTGGAGGAACCAGTGAATCAGCGCCGAGAGTAGCAGGTATTTTAGCACTTGTAATTGAAGCATATCGCAAACAATCTAGACATTATGATATTGGCGATATAAAAGTTTTAATCAAAAGTACTGCTAAAGACACAGGATTCCCAGTTGCCATGCAAGGAAATGGAATTATTAATGCTTATGAATCAGTGTCTTCAATATTCGACGGAGATCAAATTTTAGTTGGCAACACTCAGTCAACAAAGTTAATCGGCCAACGACTACAACGAGCATTCAAGTACATGTTTGGTGAAACAATAGATCACCCATTTATATCAAATAATTACATGGATACAGCAATCATAACAACACTAGAAGGGTTATCCGGGAATCAAATCTCTTTATTCTTTGGCAATGGTACCCCAATACAAAATGAATATTATTCAATCCAAGTAGAGAGGTTGATCAAGAGCTATCAATCCAATTTTCAAATTACATCTAATCTTCGAGATATAGCAATTCCACTATCGAATTATCTGTCTAACCAATGGCTAGATTCTGATTTTATACAATTATCTATGAGCATGGATGCAGCCAGTTGGAACAGTTTAATTAATTATAGTTACTCCACACCGTCTGTTGTAATAAGAGACTCAGTTGATAATAAAATAGTTTCCGATTCTTTAATTAATTTAGCTTGGACACAACAAATTCATATCGGTTATCCAAATTTCGATTTTCTCGGTGAACCAGTATTAACATTTATCGATCCTGGATTTGATGATGAAAATCCAGAATGGAATGGGATTAAATATTTGGTAAAACTACAGGAATTTAAATATCAATCGACTGATTCCATTATTTTAAGCGAAGATAATGGATTACTTCAATTATCCAATAATAATTTGATCAATGAATTTCAATTTTTGTCCCTAAATATCACATCAATCAAGAATAAATTTGCAAGAATACCAATTCTGATATCTACAGAACATTTGGCTAGTAATGCAACTGACATTAATTATATTGGATCAAATTTAGATGTTGATACACCGTACAAGTTAAACGAAACCTATGGTAGTTTCGATTGGTATGGTAGACCTGAAGCAGGTGATTTTAGATATTACAGAATAAATATTTCAGATGACGCCAAATATCTAGCCATAATGGGTAAATGGCAAAACGAGGGGTTGATACCAGATATGTTCTTATTTAATGAAAGTGGTATTCTGAAGGCAAAAACAGATGTAGAATATTTAGGTTCTGGATATTATCATAGTTCCACATCTGAATCCATGCAACAAAATCTACTAATTCCTACACAAGGTGGAATTTATATCGTAGCTGTGCACTTTGCAAGAATGCCTTTCCTTGCAGGTCAAATTAATTTTGAATTATACGTGAGATCAATTACAAATACCATTCCCAATCCAATTCCTATTTTTTCACAAGATTTGAATACAGATATTTCGGGTATATTGAATATCAATACAGGAGAATATCACTTGGAATTCTTCCCTGAATTTTATTTAACTTCGATATCTGCAGAAATATTACATGGCTCAAACAAAGTAGAGGAAATTGAAATCTCTAGTAACATGGTTAACAATCAAACAATAACCACGCTGGGAGATTGTGAGACCTTCATCCCTATTGAATTTGAAGCAGGCGATAAAGTACAAATGAATTTATCATGGGAAGCAGAAGCAGATGTTGATTTTTATGTTACTTCGATACAGGATCGACAAACAATAAGTAATGATCGACTTGTTGGTAGTGGCAGTACTGTTGGTTTCAACTACGAAGAGGGCAATTTTGCTGTAGATTCTGATGGGATTTATCTGATTTATATTGATGTTGTATCATTATCGAGTGCTATTGATAATCTTACGTTAAATCTATCTTGGAGTACTTTAAATGGACCTAAATTACAGAGTGATACAACATCTATTAATATTGATACATCATATTTCCCAAATGATAATTTCACTTTGAAAATTCATTATAATTCAAACTTTAACATGGATTTTATCACAGAAAATGAAACTAGGTTTATCAATCATAATACTTTCGACTCAAATTTACTTTCACCAGCAGATGGGTCTACACTTTCGGGGAATGTTGAAATTACATGGCAGAGTAATATAGAAATTCTTGCAGATGTATATATACAAATTGATGGGATTAACTACCAAATAACATCAGATTATATAGATAATACAGTTATCTTTGATTCCAAACAATTTCAAAATGGAGCTGCATTAATTATTGTAAGTCTATCAGATGGGAATTCACAGAATCATCATTCAGTAAACGTTGTTATTGATAATGCTTTTCCAAGTTCGTTAAATCCACCTGCTTCAACGTCAGATAGTTCATTAGCAATAAACCAGTATACTTTTATTATTCCATTGTTAATTCCATTTATAGCAAAAAAAATAAATAAATTTACAAGACAAAAAAGTGATTAATTCAAAGTCAAATACGATAGATTGAAAAGAATTAAGTTTATCACTTATTTGTGACTAGATGGGATGTAAATAAAGCAGGTTTAGAAAAAAATTATGGTAAACCAATTTCTTTAATTATAATTTCAACTATTATGATTACAATTACAGTAAATTTCTATTTAACCCATCTAACTAAGAATATAATTATTTTAGTTTATATCTTTATCCTAGTTTTATTTTCCATCTATTCATGTGGTAAGCTCTATGCAGAATTATACTCCCATTTGGATTATATTGAATTAAATTCAACTGAAATTACTTTCCGTGATACTCCAGTATTCTTTAATAATTGGTTACCAAGGAGTGGTAATATTAAATATACTGAGATTCATCATGCAGATTTAGTTGAAATTTCGCATATCTCATTTTTTCAATTGAAAAAATCAAAAGCAGTCCTCATCCAACTAGTTACTGGAAAAAGAATAATTCTTGCATCTAGATTTAATATGGAACAAATTATTAAAATTGGAATAACCTTACAGGGTTATATCACCTTATCGCAAGCATATAATAAAATTCTTGGAATACAGGTGAAAGATACAGTCAAAGATATTGTAAATATAGCAAAGAACTTCTTCGATAAATTAAAGGAAAATTAAGGTAATAATCATGGTAGAGTGTAATTTTTGTGAGGAAAACAGTCCAATGCCCTATAAATGTAGTTTATGCAACCATAAATATTGTGGTAAACATCGACTAGCAGAGTCTCATGAGTGTAAATATATTCATCTATATAATACTCAAGAGTATCGAGATAAGAAATTAGCAAAAAATAGAGATATATCTCAAATCAAACATTCTACATGGATACCAGATACAGATAAACCAAATATATTATTTATGGGCGGTCAAAAAGGATGGACCACAAACAAATTATATCAAGATTTAATTATAGGTGGTATTATTCTTGGATTTGTTGCAACTTTAAGAGTTGGATTAAATAATATAATACTCAATTTGATAATTTCAATACTAATTGGCTCAATTGGGTTAATGTTGATCAATTGGGCACGACAAAAAATTGGGTATAAATTCGGAGTAAATAGCTATTTCTTTTTGTGGCCTCTTGGTATAGTGATAACAATATTGACAACATTATTAGATGCATTCACGAATTTTGGATTCACCCTAATGGCTTTTGGTTTGTTTTATACAGTAGGTCAAAATACGGAAGGAGAAGGAAAAATGGGATTAATAACATATATCACATCAATTTCACTATTTTTATTGGGGAAAATAATTTTCGAACTTAATTTTATCGATGAAATTATCAGAATACCAATGCATAGTATTTTAACCCTATTCCTATGGCTTGCTATTTTTAGTCTATTCCCATGGCAAGGCATGGATGGAAGAAAAATTTATGATTGGAATAAATCAATTTATTGGACCTGTTTGGTTATAGTATTATTTTTCTTCTTCTTTGCTTAATTTAATAATCTTTAAATTATGATTTTCGGGCAAATTTATTGTGTTACGATAATTTATTACTCCTTCCACTATTACTTTTTCCCCAATAACAATATCATCACCTATAACGTTACCACCAATTTTGACAAATGACAATTCAATATGTTGACCAACTAAATCCCCTCTTATCTCAGAGATTGGTTGATCAGTCATAAATGAACGGGTTAATCCATTAAGCACAGTAGGAATAATACCAGTCACAACATTTGATACAAAATCAGTAATTGATCCTATACCCTCTGTAATATTTTTCGCTTCGAAATTAGGGATATTTAATTCAAATGCAGTACTCCCTATCTTAATTATCTCTGCTTTCACATCACCACCAATATATGATTTCCCATTAAATACTTCTAAAGTTTGAGAAATAACATTTTTTTCAATATTAATATTACCTGAAATAGTAACTTGAGATGTTGATTTTATTTGTTCTGCAGAAAATTTCCCAGATATTCTAGTAATATTATCGGAATAGAGAGTATTTTCGATATCGGTTTTACCTGAAACTGATAAGGTATCTGTTGCGTATAAATTTCCATCAACAAATACTGATCCTGATGCAGCAACTTTATTTCCAAATTTTGCTGTCCCATTTACATTCAATCTGCCGCTTACACTTGTTTTACCAATAACTGTTAAATTTCCCTCACTAGTAAATGACCCAGATACAGATAATCTTTCACATTCTAAAGACCCTTCTACGTGGAGTTTCCCAGATACAGAAACAGAACCATTTACTATTTCACCATCTCTTGTTTCAGATCCTGATATAATCCAATTTTTTCTATCTTTATCAATTCCCAATGAATCTAATAGACCAAGCTTGGTAAACTTCAATAATAATTCCTGATACTCTTCTTCTGTTATCTCTCCACTATTACGTTTAGATGTTAACCTATTAATTAAAGAATCATTTTTATCAGACATTTATTTTCTCTAATATATCATTATTAATTATTCTTATTAAACTACCTCAAAATATAGAGATAAACAAGCAATACGACAGATAAAATTTACACCGGTAGGTGTAAAAGATATTTAATAAAATTGTATAAGATTTATTCATAAACTTATTAGCTGTGAAGTTATTAGATTATATAGGTCGGTTTTACTTGTTAAGTACATCACAAAGGGCGTTATTATCAATATTACAGGATGATACAAGAAACAAAATACTTGAATGCTTGAATACAAATCCATCACATCCAGATGTACTTGTTGATGAAATTGGTGTAAGTCGAACAGCAATTGAGAAACATCTAAAACAGCTTCTATCATTTGGAGTGATTGAAAGGAGAACTCAAACTGTTCCAAGACTAAGATATATCTACTCATTAACCCTTGCTGCACAGAATTTGATTGATGCGATATCAGTAACTAGTGATACATATATCGAAAATACAATTGAAACATGGCAAGAACAATTAACAAAAATGGAACAAGCATTTATATTTGGTATAATCCAAAAGGATGAATATGAACAAATAAAATTGGATTTAGAGGAAAAATTAGGTAATTTAAATTCAGATAAATGAATTAATAATTGCTAAATTTTTATAATTTAAATTAGAATATACAGGATATGCCTTATGAGTTCAGAAGAAAAAATAACTCTCCAAAGTAGAAAAGCAGAACATGTGAAAATAGTACTTGATAAGGATACGAAAGTTAGTGGAGTAACTAATGGATTTGAAGATTTTCATTTTGTTCCAAATGCGATACCTGATCTGAATTATAATGAAATTAATATGAATACTATATTTCTAAACAATGAGTTTGATTTTCCTGTGCTAGTTGCTGGAATGACTGGTGGTTATCCTGAAGCAGAGAAAATTAATTCGAAACTTGCTCAGATTTGTAGCGAACTTAACATACCTTTTGGAGTTGGTAGTCAAAGAGCTATGGTAGTAGATCACAGTTTAACCCATACCTTTGATGTTAAAAAACACGTAAAAGATGTTTTTTTAATTGGTAATCTTGGGTTAGTTCAATTTTGTCAAGAATTTACTCTTGAAAATTTAGAATCTGCAATAAATGAAATTAATGTAGACGCAATGGCAATTCATATAAATGCTTTTCAAGAAATTTGCCAACCAGCAGGTGATCTTAATTTTAAAGATTCCTGGAACTGGATAAATAAAATTATCAAAAACTCACCAGTGCCAATAATAATAAAAGAAGTAGGTTCTGGGATTGCAAGAGATGAAATTCAAAGACTTGACAGTCTAAAGGTGCATGCAATTGATGTTGGAGGCGCAGGAGGTACATCATGGCCAAAAATTGAAATAATGCGTCATGAGAATGATGAAAGTCCATTTGATCTTGATGATCCAACTTTGCGATGGGGAATTAACACAGCACTCGCAACTTGGGAGGCAACGAGTACTACAAATATCCCAATTATCTCAACAGGGGGAATGTATCATGGTTTAATGGGTGCAAAAGCTCTTGCTATGGGAGCGACAATGATAGGAGTAGCAAGACCTGTACTTCAAACTTTAATGAATGATGGTTCAAATGCTGCAAAAAATTGGTTACTCCATTACAAGGAAACAATTAAACGAATAATGTTCCTATTAGGAGTAGGTGATATTGAAAACCTAATGAAATTAAAACATGCACTAATACCACAAAATCAGGCATATACATGGCTTAAATATAGAAAATTCATTTAACATAGTAGTGGAAAATTAGTTATGGCGGCTTAACTAACCAATATTCAACATTAAAAATTAATTCATACTATGATGAGACAATCTCACTTCTCAACCAAATCCCAATAATTCAAACTCTCAGCTAATTTAAAGAATTGGTGCAAAAGAAATTCCCTTTAATGTAGATTTTTTTGTAAGAAATTGATTAGTAAAATGAAGATAGTTAATTCAAAAATTATTTCTAATGATAATGTTTATATTGTTAAAATTACGTGTATTAGATATAATACAAAATATATACAAAGAGCTAGAGGTGTATTATGATATTTTGTCCAAATTGTGATGCGGTTTTAACGCCTATTAAAGAAAAAGACGCACCAAAAGGTGCATTAAAATGTTTGGATTGTGATTATCAATCTACAGATGAACAAAGCATGGAAAATTATGTATTCAAGGAAGAATTAAATCATACTGAGAAATCAAAAATTGAAATAGTTGAGCATTCCCTATATGAAGATGGAATTCCAGAAGACATGAAGGAAGAGCTAAGAGAACAATATAGAGAAGCATTGGAAAATTTTGATTTATAAATTATTATCAATATTAACTTATTTTATTAATAACAATATCTACAAATTCGGAGTCTCCGGGAATTATAAAGGCTAATTCAGAATTATCAATTGATTTAACTAAGAGATTATTAATTTCAGGCATATTTTTTGAAATCTGGTTCTTTACATATTTTGCAATTTCACCCCTTGATTTTGTTCCTGGTTTTAGATGAACATAAAAATTAGTTTTACTCATAGAATTCAATGAACCAGATACTATCCTAATCCAATTGGCTTCAATATAAAATCCGATATAAATTTCTAAATTGATATTAGAAACAAAACTTTTCTCACCATAAATCATGAAAGAACCTTTTGGAAGGAATTGACCTGATGGAGGAGTTAGTGAAACCTGATCTTTTTGAACATAGAAAGCATCCGCCATCCCTCTTTGTCCTTTCCAAGCAGAGGAATAATTGACCGCTATTAGACCTGCTTCTCTTAATGTATCATCATCAACAATTCCCGTTTGGCTTTTTATAATTACTGAAGAAGCACCTTGGATATCAGCATGCATAAATACATCAGTCTCATCTAAATATCGCTTAACTAGTTTTTCATTTGTTGTAGCATCATAACCACCAATAATCAAATATCCTTCCTTGCTTCTTGTCCAGTGAAATTTTTCATACCATGCTTTTCTTCTTTTAAGAATAATTATTTTTTCGCCAACAATGTTATCATGATCAATTGATTCTTTTTCCATCAATGCTATTTTATCCCTTGTTTTCTGTATAGCATCGATAGCACCTTTTGCTTTTCTCTCGGACTTCTTTCCTTTTTCGTAAAATAAATTAGCATTTTCAACTAATGATTTCCTAAAATCTACACTTACTGTTATAGTTTCACTTTCTACCGGTAAGGTTAAAATAATTTTAGCCTCTTTAGGAATCAAGGAATCATATAGTAATGCAGAAGCAATTCGTTTATCTTTTCCAATTTGTAATCTGTTTGATATATCATCCCATTTTAAATTATTTTTTTTCGCTTGATAAACGGTTTTTATTAATTCATCCGCAGGAGTAAAATTATAATATAGGGCATCTCCATATGATTTGAATTTGATTGCTTCTTCTTGAAACTCATTCAAATGACGTGTTTGATCATTTAATAAATTCTGTAGCTTTTCAGTTTTAGAAAATAATTTTTCAGACCTTCCTTCAAACTCTTCACTACTTTCTTGAGAAGAATAGAAAATATCATGGGCAATATTTAACGACGAAGGATGATAAATCACAGTATCTGCTAGAGTATCATCTTCCTCAAAAAATGGAAGAATTTTCACTACCTCAGATGGATTAAATTCTAATTGATTATCACTCCATTGTTCATCAAAATCTACTTCATCATCAGTCGAGTTTTCTTCATCATCCTCAAGATTTAATAATGGTAGCTCTTCTTTATCAAGATAAACAGTGGGGATAAATTTATTTTGAATGAT
>JAOUKW010000451.1 GCA_029882335.1 Candidatus Heimdallarchaeota archaeon
ATGATTTATATCCCCTTCGTTGTATTTTACCCACATAGCTATCGATTTTATCAAACTGACTTGCTCGTAGAGGCCATAGATCAGACCAATAACTTGATTTACTTGCATGCCAAATTAATGCTCTATTAGATAAGTTTTCACGAACTTCCGCCATCTTCTCCTTAGTCTCAGATCTGCCCCAAATTGAGGTGAGTTCCTGATCATTCTTTAGATTTATGGCTTCAGAATAGATTGATTTTAAATCATCACCTCGTTGCTCTAAAAACAATTTCCCAATTACACCAGTTGGTTGACCAAGATTTGCCTTCAATCCTGTTAAAATTTTTTCTAATTCATCATCATTATATGATTGTAAGTGTGTCTCAAGTACAATTTCAGCAAAACCATTTAGAATTAAATCATATAATGGTGCTTTAAGTACTGTTTGAGATCTTTTTTGAGTTATATCTTTAATTTCCATGAGATAATTATAGAATACAGAAGCAGATCGAATTGTATTTGGAGGAACGTAAAATTGATCTAGATTATACAAACTGAGCAGTCGATATACTGCAGTAAAATCCTGAAAATATTGCCAAACCCATGAAGCTCCTCTTTCCAAAACAAATTCATATACATTATTTGTGAATAATTCATATATAATTGTGTCTTGTCGAAAGAGAGTATTTAATACATCAGGAAATCGAGATATTGTATTTTCACAAAGTACAGCCTTAGCTAATTGCTGAACAAGTTTGGCTTCCATAACTTCTTGTGTTAGCTGATTATCAATTCTGTCAGATGGAAAGTATATACGAGGATTCCTACCTGGATAAAACAAATCAATTGCATCGGGTAAGAATTTCTTTTCCTTTAAATCTCTAAAAATATCTAATTCAGTAGAGGAAATCGCTGCTTTTGGAGTTCCAGTTTTAAGAGTTTTAAGTAATACTGATTGATATAACGATGGATCTACAAATAATAATACCTTATAATCCTCAGGGGTTGTTCCAAGAAGATTTTTTACTGTTTTTCTAGCTTGTGAATAACTTTCAAGAAATATATCATTGATCTGCATTCGCGATTGCCTCCTGAATAATTTTACGTCCCAATGTATCAATTTCGGTAGGATCAATAAGAATTGGTCGTGTAATACCCGATAACATGTATTTGGTATCATCAAATAAATCAGAATTCATGAATTTAGTTGCTGCCATCAAAAAGTAGCTAATACTCCATTTTCTGTCTTTATTATATTTTAAATAATGAAAGATTTGATGGAGTTGTTGCATACATAACTGAGCCTGTTTAGGAGTTGAAGAACTTGCATTTTTAAAATAATCTTTTAAATCGTTTTTAGACCTGCCAGGAATGATTCCCTCAAATGGTACATTGGGTCTACCATCAGTCAAATAAACCAATTGAACATCATAATTATTATTTTTGTAATTTTTTGTTACATGGTTTATTGCAGAAATTGTTGCATGAACGAGACGTGTTCTTCCTTTTGCTTCTGCGCCAAGAAGTAAATTTTCAAATTTTTTATTATCCGAAATAACACCTGGATTTTGATTTACAGGAATAATATGCATTTTGAAGCTATCAAATTCCCTTCTCTTTCTACGATTCATAATTTTAAAGTAATAGAATAATCCTAAAGAAGTTAATAATGCACCATCCAAACGCGTTAATCCTTGTTTATAAACAATTTTTCCCATGCTTTGACTCATATCGACTATAAAATAAATTAATGATAATCTATCTCGATCAATTACCTTTATATCATCAATATGAATTGATTTTGGGGGTACTGAACCTTCTCGCATGATTGCGGTACGGTATGTCTTTTTTAGATCTATTCTACCCCTCGGTCTTGCTATAATGTTATCAACTGGCCATAATGTAGCTTGTCTAAGTAGAATATTTCCAAGAACACTACCGATTACATCTAATACATCATTCCGATTAATTCTCCTTTTTCTCCCAAATTCATCAGTAATTTCAATATCAGTTATGGTTTCTAATTGATTGAGTATACTTGATGCCGATCTCAGTTCCATTCCAAATTCAATACCCATCAATTCAATATGCTTTCTAATGAATTCCTGTATATCCTCTATTGTCAAGAGTAAATCAAGATTTACAAGCTCTAATGCTTCAGGAAGCGTTCTATTTAACATGAAACTATAGACTTTCAATTTCTCTATTAAATCTATTTCTTCAGCTTCACCCAAATCATTACTTAATAATCGAATCTGAATTGATTCGTATGCTGCTCTTGAATTAGCAGCAATTGAGAGAACTGTTCCTTCCCTACTGCTTCTTCCTAAATGTGGATTTCTCCATTGCTGAAGAACTGTAGCTGCATCCTGAAACTCCATAATAAATTCTGTATTTGAATAATCTACTAATGGATCAGGATAATTGGCAGTAGATATTTTATGTATTCGGTGAGGCATTGAAACCACTATAAATAATTTATTTGTAGTAATGATTCATAGCTTGGTTTCAGTTGCTCATAAATGTATTTTGCAACACTTTCTTCTTTTACTTCCAAGTTTTCATATGAATATACTACTTTTTTCAAATCTGCTTCAGTTAAACTGGTCATCTTATCCAATTCCTCAGTTACCTCGTCAACTTTAACAGCTGTTTTACCTTCTCGTAGCTCATTTCTTAACTGTAATTTAATAGCTTGTAATCCATTATTAATAAGATGAGAGGAGACATCATATATCTCTAACGAGGATCGAACTGTATCTAAGGTAACGATCACACCTTCAACTTCTTCTGAAGCTTTTGCTCGAATTACAATCTCACCTATAGCATTGTTAAGAGTACGAAGATCAATGTGAGGACTTCGTTGTGGATTGTGAATCTCATCTAAACCTGAATAGAAGTCAGATCTAGCAACTCGGTTTTCAGATCTCACGCCACTACTTTTTAGAGATTTAGGAATAGATTCATTCGCAACATGGCTTAAAAACTCAAATGCTAATCGAGAAACAAAATCTTTTTCAGTAGCTCCTTTTAATTCAAACATCTGAATGATTGCTGGATTTGATGTAATATTCACTTTACTGGTTACTATATGTTCATCAAACATATCCTTAACGATATCTATACGACTATGTACATCTCTTGCAGGCCATAAGACCTCAGGAACACGGTTGATTATTGGTTGACTTTCCTCACCAAATACAGTCAATGGAGCATTAGATGTAAAAATTATTGCACCATCTACATAAACTGTTTCTCCAGCAAG
>JAOUKW010000452.1 GCA_029882335.1 Candidatus Heimdallarchaeota archaeon
CGATGACCCATACTATGGTTCCCAGGGAGGAGAGGATTGCATCTGGTATTTCTGATGGATTAATCCGATTATCAGTAGGAATTGAAAGTGTAGACGATATAATTCATGATTTAAATCAAGCATTAGAACGTATCGCGTAGTGGCATATAATCCTCAACAAATTCATTTACACTCTTTATAAAATCATTAGATATCATTGAATTACCATGTTTATCAATCCAATCATCGAAAATATAAACCAATTTATCAATAAGATGTCGTACTATTATATTATCATCAGAACATAACAAATTGCAGTTGGTAAATTTACCTCGCGATGAGAAAAACAACTTATTTCCTAGATGAATTGAAGTTAAGTGAGTATTTGAACCAATTACTTCCTGAAATGATCCACTTAATGCTCTAAAAAGTTTTATCGTTTGCATTTTGTTTTTGTCTTGCACTCCAGTATTAATCTCAAATATTAAATTTATATCTGGATAAGATGAAATTTCTAAATAAGTTAATCGTGTATTAGTAACAAAAACGTGTTTTGGGTAATATTTAATTAGTATCGTTGCCACCAAGTTAGTCAAAGAGAAAAGAATTAATGGATTGTTTAAAGTAATATCTAATTTCGGGAAAAGAGTAAACATAAGCAATAAAATAATAATAGCAAATAAGAGTAGAATGGGTATAATATATTTAATTAAGGAAGGAAGTTGTTTGTTTAATTTAGAATAGATTTTATTAATTTCTTGTAATCTGTAGTAATATACATACGCAAACAAACTTACAATTGTTAACACATAAAAAATATTTGAACGTGAAAAGCTTATCACAGCCGTGTTAAATAGAACTTTAATACCAACCATGACTGAATTTAGGGAATGGATAAATACAATTGCACCAATAACGCTGATATAATTAATTATATTATTGTAAGATTCATTTAAATGTGGTATGAATAATACCGTTGTCATTAATATTAGTATTAATAAAATGAGTAATTGGATGAATTTAAATATAAATGAGATTGTGTGTATGTCATTAAGATGAGCAATTATTAGGAGTAAATCAATTATAAACAACATAATAATAGAAAGCATGGGGTATTGAGGAAATGATATATTTATTGATTGATTAGGTATTATAATAATATACAATGTAATTAAATGGATAAATACAAGTATTACATGGAACTGTGTGGCAAACATATCTCTACCCCAAGAAATACGAATTTACATATGCTAATTCAACATCAAATCGATTATATACAGAAGTTTCTACAATACCAAAATCATCAATTCCTACTAAATCAATCCCGAATTCCTTTTCAAATTGATCACACAAATATTTGGCCAACCGTCGAGTAATAATATTGATATTAGAAGTAATCATAAGTACATTAATAACTTTTCCATAACTGATAAAAATTTGTTTATCGATGAAACTAATGTTATTAATTGACGAAATGGCTAAATTTGATTTCAAAGAAGAATTCACTCCATCTATTAAACCTACTATTAAATCCTCAATAGGTAGGGAAGGTGAATACATTTTGGAATATAACCTCAAACCACTATCATTATGTGAGATTATTATCCCATCCAAAGAAAATGGTAATGAAAAAAAGAAAGCCTCATCCTTTCTAAATGAAGAGGCTAATACAATAAATAAAATACCACTAAATATGGAGTTAAAAAAAGTAGGGATTATTGATTCAGGATATAATGCAGGAATAATTGTAGAAAAACTAGCAATGGTAGATAAAATTATTATTAAAATGAATATTTTTACATTATAAAAAACAATTTGGTTTCGTAAATCTAGAACTTTTTTTAATTTAATGATGAAGGTACTTAGAAAAATTATCAAAGAAAGGTTAAGAAATACAAAAGCTAAAGGATCAAAGGATATTAATATTCTATTACCAATTAAATGAATTATTACACCATCATAAAGAAGAACAGCTGTTAGCAAGAAAAGTGAACTAATCAAACTCATTCTAAGAATACCAATATGACCTAATTTAATCTCAGGTAAAGTAATTGACAAATAAAGAATATATACTCCACAGTAAGCAGTCATTAGACCAAAACCATAAAATTGCAAGCGAAAATCAGTTATTCTAATTAATTCATTTGAAAAATTACTATAGATGGATACAGGTAAATAAAATGATATTGAGAGTCCGAATAAAAATATACCTAAACCAAATATCTTTTGTTCAGGTAATGGTGCACGAGGATGTAAAAGCATTTGTAAACCCGCGATTATCCCAAGTATACTTGCAATTAAAACAACTATAAATTCAACTAAAATCATTTTTATGACACAACAAATGCTTTATCAATAGTCACCTCCTAGAAAAATAACAAATAAAACTTATCCTTAATAATTAATCAAGTGAACTCAAAAATATTTTTGTTTGTAATTAAATTGCTAAAAGTAACTATCCAATTTGAAATTAATTAATTTTTTGTAAGTCTCATTTGTTATACCATTTGAAATAGATAAATTACCGGAATTGAACGTGGTGATACTACTGACCTCATATCTTGGGCAAATACACCATTTCCATTTAGATTGTTGGCTATATACTTGATTAACAGAAATTGCAACTTCATTGATGGAATTACATTCTCCACTCAAATGAGCTAAATATACCATTTGAACTTCACTGTCAATTAAGTTAACTAATATTTGCTTTGTCTGTAAATTTGAGAGATGAGTATTTTTGATTCTATATTTTAACCAATTCGGACGTCTTGATTGATTTAACATAGCCAAATCATGATTGCTTTCTATTAAAACAATATTTGAATTCATAATATAATCATAGTAATCCGCCTTAATATCACCTGTATCAGTCATATAAAATAATTGAACTTCATCATTGTTATAATTTAAACAATAACCTGTTGATCCATCAATATCATGAAGTGTTGGCAAAGAAATAATTTGTAGATTATCGATCCTTAATGAGGAACCTAATTCCATGGAAATCGACCTATTATCAACAAATTGTTGATATCTGATATCTAGATGTTTTAATTTCTTTATCTCAAGTAGTGTTTGTTTTGTTGCTAACAATTTTGCTGTTGTATAACTATATAAGACAGGAAGGCCGGAAATATGATCAGAATGCGCGTGTGTTATCAATATAAAATCCAAATCATGTGGATTGAGATTATTTTGATTCATTCCCTCAAATATTCGTTTTCTACTTATTCCAGC
>JAOUKW010000453.1 GCA_029882335.1 Candidatus Heimdallarchaeota archaeon
AACGCGTGAAGTGGTTTTATAGATTTACATGGTTTTGCTTCTAAATGTCGATTTCTTAATTTTTTCGGTGGAAATGACCCTCCAAACATAGAATAAGGTTCTATCAATGGATTTGTTATTAATTCTATTTCTTTCTCTGGTCCATATAATTGAGTTATCCCCAAGGATTCTAATTTATTTAATCCACCCATATGATCTGCATGGTGATGTGTAATAATAGCTCCTCCCACAGGTTCATTCAATTGTTTTATTACCTTATTGATTGCAGTATTATCGATTCCAGTATCTACTAGATAAATACCATTATGTCGGATTAAGCCTATATTTACAGCACCAGTAATTACACCTATATTTTCAGTTATCCATGTAGTCATATCTACAGGCACTTTTATTATTTAATTAATGGTATCATCTGATAATAAAATAACAATCATAAATATCTTTCAAAGGTGATTAATTCAAATTTAATTTCAAGTTCTTTTGCATAATTATAAGCACTTTCTAATTCGGATTTCGACAGCCTTCTATTTATAGGTTCAAATCGATCATTGTAGAACAATGATTTAGGATCAGTATAGTTATCTGGATGATACTGATCCATAATATTTACTAATGCATCAGGAATCTTTATCCACGTGAGTATTGGTTTTGTGCAACATTCAATGTGATTTGGCATGATCAAATGACGAATAGAATAATCTTCACCCCATTGATCTATTAATAAATGATTATTTGTAATAGTTTCAAAATACCATGGTGTCCTGGATAAAACTTGAGAGCATTTTTTAATTTTTCCAAACTTAAAATCAGGTAACCATACATCAACAACTGTTCTTAGAATCCTCATTGTTTCTACACTCATGAAAAAATTAGAGTTCCAAAGAATTGGAACATTGAATTCACCCATATAATCACCATATTGTTTTCTTGTTGTATATTTAATAAATTTATCTGATTTGTTTCTTATTATATTATGGAGTTGGGATTCTGAAGGAGTAAAATGTTTAAAAAGTGAAATCGCCTCGATTATGGTATGTAGATGAATTGTTGGATCACCACCAACAAAATTTATATTATGACAACCCTCTACACGTAAAATCCAAGACATTAACGCGAGTTCATTGGGTGTTGTAGCAACCCCATTCTCCTTATCAGTACTAATATCACCATTTTGACAAAAACAGCACCGCATATTACAAGAGGTAAAAAATATAGTTCCTGATCCGTGTAAACCACGAAATATTAATTCTTCACCCTTGTGATGAAAATACGTACTAATCTTTGAAATTGGACCAAGTTGACAAGTTCCTGTTTTATTTCCAGAGGATGATCGATCAACCTTACAATCCCAACGACAGAAATTACAATGTTTTAACATTCTCTTAACTAATTCAACATTTAAATCCATTAGTGATATTGGAGGTATGGAAGTTTCAAGTAAATTCTTGTTTTTATATTGAATTTCCTCCTTAAGTTTAAGAAATTCATTTGTTGCATTGCTATGAACTTCCCATAATTTTTCAGTAGGTTGATTCAAGTCAATAATGACAGGTATTCTCCTTGCGATTAGATATTTTGCAGGAAATTTATTATTTGCAACACCGAGATACCATGATAATTTGAATGATATATCACGATCGCTCCATATCTTTAGATCACTGAAAGACAATATTCCTCATAGTTATATTGAAATTGAGTTAATTAAATTTTTCATTTAGCAAAATTTAGTTTAAATGATTTTAACGAATTTGAATGTTCTTTCGAGAAGAGATAAAAAAGAGATAGTAGAAAATTTGATGTGAGTTTGAAAAAATTAATCGCGTTTGACTACACATATAGTAAGAAAATATCACAAATATTTGACCTTAACAGTAAAATTAGGTTATTTTTTCAATTAGCAACACACACAGGTACCTCTGTTTCTTGGTCAATCGGATTGTTCATTGCATATTTTATTTTTCCACAACAACGTTTAGAAATCATATCAATCTTTATTTTTATGATTATAATGTTAATACCAGTATTTATCATCAAACAAACAGTAAGAAGGCCAAGACCAGAATATAAAGATCTCAGATTAGGATCAGTACTGTTGGACGAATGGAGTTTTCCCTCGGGTCATGCGACCAGAGCTACGTATATTATGCTTTTATTACCGATAATTACTCCAACCTTGACGATATTTTGGATTGCATGGGGTTTTTGTATGATTATTTCAAGATTAATCCTAGGAGTTCATTATATTTCAGATATTATTGCAGGAATATTAACAGGTTCTTTGGGATTCTTCATATTAATGAAATTAAAATATTTACCAATTTTTCCATTTTTATAATAAATGCCTACGCCGGGATTTGAACCCAGGTCTGAGGCGTGGGAGGCCCCGATACTCACCACTATACTACGTAGGCTAAAATATATTTTCAAATTATTTATTATTATCACATTCAAAAATATTTTACATTTCTCTCGAATTTTTAAATGATTACAATTTAATTTTGGTATTTGAATACCGTTTGATGCAGAATTCAGCATTTTATTTAGCGCTTTTGAAAATTGTAACTTTCTCTAATTTACTTAAATGAGGCAAGGTTTTCTTTAATTTTGTAAGAAAATTCTACTAAATGAAACATATCACAATGTTTTTTTATAAAGTAACATTAGTCTGAATTGTGCTAACATCAAGTCGTCACATGAACAGACAATTAGACATTGAGCTTTCACAAAATGAGGCAAGGGTACTCCACAGCCTGGTAAAATGGCCAAATTTAACAGATCAAGCGATTCACAGTCAAATTGGTATGAAAAAATCAACTTTCAGTTCCATCAAAACTAGATTGAAAGAGAATGCATACTATACTCGATACTTCCTTCCTAATTTCCCAATAATAGGACATGAAATGATGATGATTATGTTTGGTGAGTTGAATAGATTTACGACTTATGAAGAGAGAATGAGAATAGCCAAAGATATGTTGCAATCATTTGTTGAAGATTTTCACATGTCGTCAGAGGGTAATAAATCCTTTAGTTTATCAGTAACTCAAAACTTCACTGAATACTCTAAAAATCAAGAAAGATTTTTTGAATTGTATCAGGAGAATAAATTTCTATCCAAACAAGGAATGACTACCGTAGCATATCCATTTGAATTAACCAAACTTCATTGTTTTATGGATTATGAATCACTAATTGCAAATTTATTTGGTTTAGCA
>JAOUKW010000076.1 GCA_029882335.1 Candidatus Heimdallarchaeota archaeon
TCTTGCTTTATTATCAGTTGGCTCAATATTTTTAGGATCTTCTAAGTTATTGGAAGGAAGGAACTCAAGTAATTTTCTGACTAAATCAATAGAATCATCCTCGTTTTTGCCAGTAAAATGTGCAACACCGGATTTAAAAGCATGTGTTGTTGAACCACCTAGCTCTTCAAATGTGGTTGTTTCTCCCATGACTGTTTTTACTATATCTGGGCCTGTGACAAACATATGAGATGTATTTTCCGTCATCACAATAAAATCAGTCAGAGCAGGGGAATAAACAGCTCCACCTGCAGATGGACCTACAATAATTGATATTTGAGGAACTACTCCTGAGGCATTGACGTTTCTGAAAAAAATATCTCCATATCCAGCGAGAGAATCTACACCCTCTTGTATTCTTGCTCCTCCAGAATCATTAAATCCAATTACTGGCGCACCTGTTTTCAAGGCTTGATCATACAAATTACATATTTTTTTTGCATGTGAGTTACCAAGTGAACCTCCATATACAGTAAAATCTTGAGAATATACATAAACTAGCTTGCCATTAATTCTCCCATATCCAGTTACTACACCATCTCCATCAATAGAGGGTCTTTGCTTCATCAATCCAATTCCTTTATGAGTTACAAACATTCCTGTCTCCACAAAAGTACCAGGATCAAGTAACCTATCAATTCTTTCTCTAGATGTATATTTTCCTTTTTTATGCTGTTGTTCGATACCCGCCAAACCTCCACCTATTTTTGCTGCTTTTATTTTATCGCTTAATTCCCTTATTTTTTCTTCATTGGTTTTCTCGGAATTATCGATATTTGTGAGCTTATTCTTATCTTTGGTGTTTGACGTTGCTGGAACCATTAATCTTATGTCATTTTTTAAAACTATAAATGATTTCTTTATGACTGTAAAGATTGAAATTTCATTAGTTAATAAAAAAACAAATTTAGTTTTTTACAATCAAAACTAATTTTTCATCTGTTCCCACTAATTGTCCTTTTTTAATATAAATTTCCTGAACTCTACCATTAATAGAAGAGCTAATTTCATTTTGCATTTTCATTGCTTCTAATGTTAGAATTTTTGTACCAACACTTACTGGATCGCCAATTTTAACAGATATACCAACAATGTTTCCTGGTAATGGTGCTTTGATTAATAATTCATTTTCCATCTCACTCATAACTCTCTGTAACTTAGGCACTGATGGTTTAAATGTAAATTCAACTAATCTACCTTCCATGAATATCTGTCCTTGATGAAATTCTATTCGATAATTATGCTGATCTGATACAATTGCTCGATAAAAACCATCATCTTCCTCTATTTTGGTTGGATAACGTTTGTTATCTATAATTACATCTCCGGTGGAATCATCATACAAAATTTGCAATTCTCTTCCGTTTAGTACAACGTCATATTTTTTGTAATTATCTCTTTCTCTGTCTTCAATTTCCTGATTATTCTTTTGCTTTTGAAATTTCATAGATTTTTTGATTGGTGTATAGGAAGATACACCTGATTTTTCATTTTCCTTCATCTAAATCCCTCTATTTGTAGATTCCAACCTTGCTTGATCCTTCCACTTAGAATCTTCCCTACTAGGTAGAAATACCTTGGAAGTTTTTACACCTGCAGCAAAGCATGCAGCTACTCTTCTATTGAATGCTTCTTTAATATATGGTATTAATTGAGTCTCTTCAATAAAATTAGTAGTGGTTTTTCCCTCATGAAATTCCTTATTTGCCAATACAACTCTATGAAAAGAAGAATTAGTTGGAAATCCAATAACTGCTAATTCAGATAAAGCATAATATGCTCGATAAATAGCTTGATTTCTATCTTCTCCCCAAATTATTAGTTTTCCTAATAACGAGTCATAATCGGTTGGTACATCATAATTTTCATAGATATGTGTGTCAAATCTAACACCCATTCCACCGGGAAGGACAAGTGATGTAACTTTACCTGGCGACGGTCTGAAGTCATGGATTGGATCTTCAGCACAAATTCTTAGTTCTATTGCATGTCCATTAAATTCAATATCCTTCTGCTTCCAAGACAATCGTCTATCTTTCGCGATTCTTAATTGTTCAACGACTATATCTCTTCCTGTTACCATTTCTGTTACTGGATGTTCGACCTGTAATCTCGCATTAACTTCGTTAAAGAAGAATTCACCATCCTTATAAAGGAATTCTGCAGTACCTGCATTCTCATATTTGACTAATTTTGCTAATTTTTTGACTTTCTGACCGATAAATTCTCTTTCTTCTTCAGTGATTGCAGGTGATGGTGCTTCTTCAATAATTTTCTGATGTCTTCTTTGAATTGAACACTCTCTCTCACCCATATGTATCACATTTCCTTTGGAATCAGCCATGAATTGAATCTCAATATGTCGGGGTCCTTCTACATATCTCTCAAGAAATACGTCCGGTCTACCAAATGATGCTTCTGCTTGTTTTCTAGTTCTTTTTAATGCATCATTTAGTTCATCTACATTTCGAACCACAGCCATTCCCATTCCACCACCACCATATGCGGCTTTTACCATTATTGGATAACCGATATCTTGAGCAGCAGATATAGCATCCTTCCCAGGTAATACCGGTGTATCTGTACCTGGAGTTAGTGGTACTCCTACTTCCATAGCTGCTTTTCTAGATTGAATTTTATCTCCAAGTCTTGCTATTGCTTCCGGAGGAGGACCCACCCATGTAAAACCATCATCTATAACTGCTTGTGCAAATGGAGCTGATTCTGATAAGAAACCATATCCGGGATGGATTGCATCGACCTCTAAACTTCTTGCTGTATCTAATATTTTTTGAATGTTCAGATAATTTTCTCTTGCTGGACCATGCTCTAATGATACAGAATGATCTGCCAATCTTACATGCATGGAATGTCTATCCTGTTCTGAATAGATAGCAACAGTCTCCATTTCCAACATCCTAGCAGCTCTTACTATTCTTACTGCTATTTCTCCTCGATTTGCGACTAAAAGCCGATCAATAGATTTAACCATTTTTCAACTCTCTAAATTCAATTAAATATCTATTACATATTATACTTATGGATTGTTAACAAATAAAGGTAAACAGATTTATAGTAAGAACTCAAGATTCTAAATTGCATTTCGTAATGATGGAAATTTTTCATATAACATTCTTTCATAGACTGTTAGTTCATTGAAATTCAATGATGTTTTCTTAAATTTTGGTAACATATTTAATGCTGGTAATGTTTTATGAATTAACCATTCGTGAATCTCTGATGTACCTTCATATACAGGAAGAATTCTTACATCTCGTGCAATTTTGTTGATTTCATATTCATACACAAATCCATTACCACCATAAATTTGCTGACAATCATATAAAATCATATTAGTAATTTCAGAAGTATACAGCTTACCCGTACTCATTAAATAATGTGCCAATCCAGTTCTAACAGTACTGGGAAACATATCTGCTGCGGTTTTCTCGCTAGCTTCTCCTGTAGCACCAACATCTACCGGAATGTAACCTTTATAAAATCGATCTAATCCATATGCAGCTACATAACCATAAGTTCTAAATTTGACTAACTGCTTTTCAATATCCTTCAATTTCCTTGAAACTCCATCAAATGAAATAATAGGTTTACCAAATTGAACTCGTTGCTCGGAATAATCCTTTGCTAATTTAAATGCTCTTTGACTAGCACCAATTCCTTGCCAAATTACACCAAGTCTCATTCCCATTAATGTTTCTAAGACTTTGCGATAGCCAGCACCTGATTTTCCGATCAAGTTTTCTTTTGGTACTATTACATCATTGAAAGTCAATTGTGCTGTTGGATTGGCATGAATTCCTGATTTTTCTTCTAATCTATCTATGGTGATATTTTTCATATTATCTATCAGAAAAACATTCGTTCCTTCTGTCTTATTGTCAACAATATTTCTAGCAAGAAATAATCCAGTATCCGCGTATCCTCCATTGGAAATGAATATCTTTGTTCCATTAAGTATATACTCATCTCCTTCCAATGTAGAAGTTGATTTGATATTCTCCAAATTAGAACCAGCTTGAGGTTCGGTAAATGCAACATACCCGAGACGTTTTCCATTTGCAAAGTCATCAATAATTGGCTGAAAATTATCCTTATAATAGACAGTAAGTGCTTCTAATACTGAAAGTGATATAAAAGTAAGAATTTGAAGCGATATATCATATTGTGCAAATAATTCATATATACCTACAGCGAATACATTTCCATATCCATAACCACCATATTTTTCTGGAATGAACCATTGTAATAATTGATTTTCTCTTATAATTTCTTGAATTGTATTCTCCATATTTGTTGGTAATTTTACTTTACCATTGACTAATTGAGCACCTATTTTATCCCAATCCATGTGATTGGGTGTTACATTGCGTTGTATAATTTCTTTAACAGAAGACAACACCTCTCTATATACATCAATTTGCTCTTCATCATAGCCCAAATGATTGGCATATTTAATGAAGAGATCATTAGTATTATCTTTAATAGTTGAAATAGATTCCATTTTTATCTACTGAATCAATAGATTCATATAACATATTGTAAATAGTCTATAAATATATAACTCATCACAAATCATATTTTCTAACTAATTTTGTATTCTTTATTTACTATTATTCATCTTCATCTTCAATGTCTTCTTCATCTTCAATGTCTTCGATATCATCATCGACATCTTCTTCTATTGATAGCATGTCTTCATCATCCATGACCAATTCTGCTTCCTCTCCCTCATCAATAACTGAAGACGCAGTAATTAAAGTTTGATTTGGTTGTAATCTCATTATTTTCACACCAATTGTAGATCTACCCATGTTTCTAATTCCATTAACTGCTACTTTTATCAATGTACCCTCGCTATTTACTAATGATAATGTTGTATCTCCATCATCTGCTGGTACTGGCATGGAAATGATGACTTTACCGTTTTTTCCAGTAACTTTAATGTTTTTTACACCCTTGACACCTCTATTCGTCAGTCGATATTTTTCCAATATTGTTCTTTTACCATAACCCTTTTCTGTTAGAGTCATAATAGAGGTATTCTCAGCTAAATCTTTTGAAATAGCAAATGCAGAAACAACCTCATCTCCTGGTGCAATTTTAATTCCTCGAACTCCAGATGCAGTTCTTCCCATAATTCTAACTTGTTCTTCATCAAATAGTACTGCTTGTCCGTTTTTAGATGCTATGAATATTAAAGAATTGCCATCAGAGATAAAAGCGTCTATTACTTCATCATCTTCTCTAATTTTTAGACATCGTATTCCAGTTTTTCTTATGTTACCATAACTATTTAGAGTGGTCTTTTTGATCACACCATTTTTGGTAACTGTAACAAGACATTTATCCTCTGTAAAACCTTCATATTCCACATTAACTACTTTAATTACTTCGTCTTCAACAGGTAAATATCTTTTAATTTTAGATCCCTTTGCAGTTCGAGATCTAACTTCAGGTAATTCATATGCTGGAATTTGATGAACTATTCCTTCCTTGGTAATCATTAAAATATCATCTAAGTTTGAAACTACCATCATATCATACAAATCTTCACCTTCATCAAGTGGTACTCCTGCTACTCCTCTTCCTCCTCTTCCTTGGAGTTTGAATTTTTCGAAATCAATAGTTCGAATGAAACCGCCGGTTAGCGATGTTAAAATCAGATTTCTGGGATGTAATATTGGTCTATCTCTTGATAGAATTACTTCATCTACTTCAATAATTTCTGTTTTTCTTGGATCACTAAACCGCTTCAATATATCTGAAAATTCTTGTTTCATCTGATTTAGTAAAGTGGGTCTATGAGCAATAATATTTTCTAGCTCATCTCTTCTTAGTTTTCTTGTCTCTGCTTCAATTTTGAGTTCATCCTGTTCCATTCTAGCTAATCGAGCAAGAGTCATGTCCAATACTGCTTTAGCTTGTTCATCGGATAACTCATATGTCGATTTTAAATTATTATGAGCATCTTTACGACTGTCTGAATTTTTAATGAGTTGAATTACATCATCAATATTCTCTGAGGCAATAATCAAACCCTCAAGTATATGTAATCTTGCTAAGACTTTGTCTAATTCTTCCTTTGCAATATTTTTCACTGTTGTTTCTCTGAAATCAAGAAAAACACATAATGCTTGTTTTAAGTTAAGATTCATAGGTCTTCCATAAACAAATGCATTAATCCTACAGTGAAATAGTGTCTCAAGATTGGTATTTTGGAATAATTGACCTTTGATAGTAGTTATACCTTCTTCATTTGCATATTGTTCTTCAATTTGGATTTCGATTCTAATTTCCTTTTTCGATAAATCTCTTACTTCAACTAAACCACGAACTTTTTGAGTCTCAATTAATTTATCAATTTCCTCTATGATAGATGCTTTATTTTGCAAATATGGGATTTCAGATACTACTAACATTGGCTTGGTTTTACCTTCACCTTTCTCAAAACTAATTTTTGATCTTAACCTTAAACTTCCTCTTCCCACTCTGAACAATGAATCAATTCCACGAGTACCAATAATTTGTCCACCTGTTGGAAAATCTGGTCCTGTGATATAATACATCAGTTCATCAACAGTGATGTTTGGTTTATCAATAATTGCTATGCATCCTGTAATAAGTTCAGTTAGGTTGTGAGGAGGTACATTCGATGAAATACCAACTGCAATTCCATATGAACCATTTAGTAATAAGTTAGGTACTTTAACAGGTAATACTGTTGGTTCTTTTTCTTCACCATCAAAATTATCTATAAAATCAACTACATTTGGTGAAATATCACTTAATAGTTGTAAAGAGATGTTTGTCAATCTGGCTTCTGTATATCTCATAGCCGCAGGTGGAAATCCATCTATACTTCCAAAATTCCCTTGTGGGTCAACAAGAGGATAGCGTAAGGACCAATGCTGTGCTAACCTAACTAGAGATTCATAAACACCACCAGCATGAGGGTGATATCTACCAGTTACTTCACCTACAATCCTTGCACATTTCTTAAATGCAGATCTTGGACCAAGACCTAATTCGTTCATGGCCCATAAAATTCTCCTATGTACTGGTTTTAATCCATCTCTACCATCTGGTAATGCTCTATCTGATATAACATATTTGGCATATTCTGAGAAGCCAAATTTCATCTCTTTTGCAAAAGCTGTTTCTGAAATATAATCGTCTTGTATTGACATCTACTTACACCTCAACCGAATCTAAATTTTTCTAAACTAGCCACTAATTCAGGGTCATATTCATCAAATTCTTCTTCAATTTCCATTTTCATCAATTCTTTCTCTGTTTCATCGACTAATTCAATAATATCCTCTGTATCTAGGAGATCCTCAATAAATGCAACATTATAAAAATCACCTTTGTTTTCAACATTTACTTCTTGAAAAACCTCCTGTTGGATATATTCTTTTCTAGCATCCACTTCATCTCCCATTAACCGTATTAACCAATCTTCTGCTTCTATCGCATCATGAATGGTCACTTTTTCTATTTTTCTACTTCCTGTTTGCATGGTGGTTAATTCGAGCTGGTCTGAATTCATCTCTCCAAGACCCTTAAATCTGTTAATTGTAATTTCTTTTTTATCTATATCCATATTCTCTAATCCCATAATTAAAGAATTCAAATCTCTTTGAGAGCTTAGATATATTTGTTGCGATCCTTGTAATTTTGCAGCCTTTCCTTTAAATGCAACTTTGTAGAGAGGAGGACGAGCAATATATAAGAAACCTTCTTCAATTAATGGTTTCATATATCTGTAGAAAAATGTAAACAACAAGGTGGCTATATGTGCACCATCTACATCGGCATCTGTTAATAAAATAACTTTACCGTATCTACATTTTGATAGATCAAACTCATCAAGAATACCAGTGCCTATTGCAGTGATTATATTTCTAATTTCTTGATTGTTTAAAGCACGATTTAATCTTGCCTTCTCTACATTCAAAACTTTTCCACGAAGAAATAAAATTTCCTGAAAAGCTGCATCTCTTCCTTCTACGGCGGTACCTCCTGCTGATTGACCTTCAACTAGAAATAATTCTCTTTTCATTGGATCTTTTTCTCTTGAACCCACTAGTTTTCCAGGCAAACTCACTCTTGTATTCTGGCCTTTACGAATAAGATCTCTTGCTTTTTTTGCTGCCTCTCTTGCCCTTCGTGCCAATACTGCTTTGTTTATTATTGCCTTTCCAAGTTTATTATTCTCTTCTAACCAGTGTTTGAGGAGTTTACCCAATGTTGCCTGTACAATACCGTCTACCTCACTATTTCCAAGTTTTGTTTTTGTTTGACCTTCAAACTGTGGATGTGGCACTTTTACAGATATGATCGCAACAATACCTTCTCTAACATCATTTCCAGATAGACCTGTTTCCTTCTCTTTTAGTAATTTAAATGATCTTGCAAAATCATTCATTGCACGAGTTAGTACTGTTTTGAAACCTGAAATATGTGTACCACCTTCATGAGTATTAATGTTATTTACAAAACCTCTAAGTGTTTCTTGATATGTATCTGTATAAGCAAATGCGGCTTCTACCATTACTCCTTCTCCTTCTCCCCACACATAAAATGTGGGCTGTTCCGGTAGTAATAGATTTCTTGCACCAATGGAATCTTCTACAAATTGTTTAATTCCACCTTCAAAATAGTATGATACAGTGCGAATATTCCCATCTGAGTTTAGATCCCTTTCATCTGAAAAATTAATTCGGAATTTGCTTGTTAAATAGGCAAGTTCTCTGAATCTACCTGCTAATAACTCAAAATCAAACTCATGTACGGTAAATATTGATCGATCCGGTTTAAATCTAATGAGTGTACCTGTTGGTAAGTCTCCGAGGGGTTTGATCTCTACATCTGTTGCTTTTTGTCCTTTAATATAATTCTGAGAAAATATACGTTTATCACGATAACTTTCAACATGAAATTCTTCACTTAATGCACAAACAGCTGCTAATCCGATTCCATGTAATCCTCCAGATACCTGATATGCTTTTTTCTCAAACTTACCACCACTATGAAGTTTAGTGAGAATTACTTCTAAAGTCGGTACTCCATATTCTGGATGAACTCCTGCTGGAATACCTGCACCGTCATCTTTCAAACTTACAGAACCATCTTTGTGTAAAACGATATCAACTTTAGAGCATCTTCCTGCCATCGCCTCATCTATTGAATTATCAATTACTTCAAAGATCAAATGATGTAATCCTCTAGTTCCTACATCTCCTATATACATTGCTGGACGAAGTCTAACTCCCTCTGTTCCTTCAAGTACTTTAATATTTGATTCGTCATAAGTATCCATGAGTTTCCAACCTGAAAAAATTGAAGCATTACTGCTTTTTGATCCTTAATTATGTTATTACATCGTAGTTTAAAACCTATACTGCTTATAATTATCAAAATACTATAAAATTTGGAATTGGTGACTTTTAATCCAATTGTAATATTTCAATGAGGGATATTTATTAATACATATCCTCTGGTACATCACTCAAAATTTCTGATATTTTTGCTGCATGGGCAACTAGAATACTTGCTGATTTTGTAAAAGTTTGAATATTCTTTGTTCCTCCTACCAATACAAATCTTTCTGAAAGCATCCTTAAAATAAGAAAACCATTATTCCCTCTTAACATTACATCATTTAATTCACCAAATCCTAATTTACCGGATGCTAATCCTCCTGAATTGATTAGTGAAGCTGCAATAGCTGATAATTCTGAAGAATCTGCTCTTGATTTACTAAAAAAAGCGACTCTTGCTCCAGTGGTTGTTATTATAGCGAGTGTATCGATTTTAGCTTCTTTAGTTATTGCTTGAAGTTCTGCTGATAATCCTCTTGCTACTGATTCTGATACCCTTACTGACATCTAAACTTATGTTTGTATTCTATTCTTATCAAGTTTGTCACTAAGTTGTATTAATTTATTGTGATTATTATTTAAGATTTACTTTTTTTAGAATGAAATTATTTAATCAATTTCTATCTGGAACATGGCTGATAAATCAGCAAGATCTTGTGTCATAGACTCATCTAGTTCAATATCATCACTAATTTGCTTTAATAACTCAATTGCTTTTACTTTGCCATTTTCTGCAATAAGTCTAGGTGTATATTCATTGACCATTATTATTCCATCTAATGGAGTATCTAGGTCTTGGAAGGATACCTTATCGTTATCATCTATTAATATTCTGTATACCTGATTTCCTACAACGATCATTTCTCTCTCAAAACCTTTCGGAGAACCAAGAGCGTTAATTAATTCCTGTGCTTCTTCCATACTGGTTTCCTGTAGTACTCCCGATATTTTATCTCTTGTTGTTTTATCTTCTTTCACATCTGTGAAGAAATTAGGATCTGCTAAAAATGAACGAGATGGTCTTGCACCAATACCTCCCATTCTTCCTATATTACCTGTAGGTGAACCACCAGTAACCTCTGCTATATCTTCTGCACTAATTTCTATTCCTTGTGCTTCTGCTGCGGCTGAATAGGATGTGAATTCAGTTTCACTTTCCTGAATGTATCCTTTTGGTAATCCTGGTGTACTGGAAACAGAATCAGCAGAACCTAATATATTCGCTTTAAAGCTTGCAGTCTCATCATCTTGATCCATTACCTCTAGTTTATAATGATAACCGACTTCTTTTCTTTTATCACCTGAAGCACGTGAACCAACAAATTTAAGCCTAACTCCTGCGTTTACTCCTTTCCAGAGATAAACATACCTATTGACATTGTCTATGATAACATAAACAAATTCACTTTTGGCATCAAATGAAGCAATTGGATGTGTACTACCATCCTCCTTTACTTGATAATAATCAAAGTCCTGAATTTAAAAACAACTCCTAATAATATACTTGGCATTATTACATTTGAAGGTTATTGCATAAAAACTAGATTCAACTATAATTTCTATTAAATCTTGGACAATAATTTAATATCATTAAATAAATTTAGTCTTCTACCATAAACGTTTATTCCTTAAAGGTGGATTATAAAAATAAGGAAATGACAACTGGAGAAATTATCTATGAGGCGGGTTTAACAAGAAGACTGAAAATAGGTGATTTACCTCTTACTCCTTGGTTACTTAATACATCTGGTAAATTGATGATAGGAGATAAATTAATCTCAATGGTTGTTATGTCTGAACGTGGTCCCATAAATTTACCCAAAATCGATGATATCGTTCTGAGTAATGATTATTTAGAAGTTATACCTGAACTGTCTGTATTATTACCAAGATTGGTACCAAATATAAAAAAGCTAGATGCATCAATTAAAGAAGAAAACTCGATTTACCTAGATGAATTAAAAAAGTCAACATTACCCAATGTTTTTGGAGTTGTTTACAATCAAAAATTTTCTCATGACTATCAATTCTTATTTGAACTTATTGAATTACAGCCTTCTTTTATTGTTATACGACATTCACAAATATCAAATTCATCTCCTCGACAATTTATTCCGTGGATAATTGATTTAAGGAGCAAAATACCACCCAATATTGGTATTTATCTATCTGGAGAGATTCCTATAGGTTTTTTTGCTCTAGCATTTGGCTTAGGTATTGATATAATTGATGATTATGCTGCATATTCAAATGCATTTCGAGGGAATGTATTTGAAGATGGATTTGTAAAACAATCGTCAAGGTCGACATCTGAATTGATTAAACTAAATTTGGCTGAAATAAATCGAGATTTTTTAGGATCTTGTCTCTCTATAGATGATAATTTACTTTGGTCAAGAATTCACCGTGATATGCATGTATTTTCCAATGTTGCTAGTTTTGTATATCTTTTAGGAAGAACATTCAATTCAATAATTAATTACGATTTGTATCCCTCAAACAATACCAATAATTTGATTTTCACTGGAGATGAATCATTGTATCATCCAGATGTCACGAAATATCGTAAACGGGTGATTTCAAGATACGTGCTTCCTCCAGTCAAAAAATTAATTGTCTTATTACCATGCTCTGCAAAAAAACCATATGCTGAATCTAAATCCCATAGGATGTATCGAAAAGCCATAAGACAAGGTGCAGGGAAGCATTTTCCACAAGTAAGTGTGTGGTCTTTAACATCACCACTGGGTGTTGTACCCCAAGAATTAGAAACAATCTATCCAGTTAAGTATTATGATATTCCAGTTACCGGTCATTGGTCGGAGGAAGAAACTCAAATAACCAGTCAAATGTTAATTGATATGATTGAACAACTTCCCTTGGATATAAAAATTCTAGTTCATGTTTCTGAAGGATACCGAGGAATGATTGAGGCTGCAAATATTAATAATCGAATTACTATAAATTGGATTGGGAATGAGGATAAATCCGATGATGCATTAATTAAGCTCACAAATTCAGTTGAAAAAATAATTACTGAATTTGATACTCCCGGTAAAGTTGATAAAGAAAAAATCCGGGAAAATAAAGAAATAATTCAAGCAATTGTTAAATATAATCATGGTTCAAAATGTTTTCTTTCTTTAGATACAATAAAATTTATGGGTAGACCACCACGACCAAT
>JAOUKW010000455.1 GCA_029882335.1 Candidatus Heimdallarchaeota archaeon
TCTGAATGAAGTTCGATTTAAATAGTTCAATTTTTTTCACAAAATAGATTTATTCACTACTGTTTATCATGACAACATCTGTTTAACATATTCAAATAATAATGGTTGAAAATATATTTTATGAAATTGAATATTCTATAGCTGAGATTTGTCATCTTAGTTCGGTTATTGGAAAAGGTGAACTAGGTCCTTTGTAGGAAGTAGTCAAATACATTTGAATATCACAGACAAAGTCTGCAGGATTTACCCATCAATGTATTCATATTTCTATATCACCTATGCAAAAGTAATCGGTCTGAATGAGATGAAAAATTTAGACAATTGCTCAATAACGGAAGTGAAATCACTCATGTGAAAATTGGATTAGGGGAAATTTTCGATGTATTTTGGATTATTGCTCAATACATATAAGTAAATACTTTCACCATACTGGGTTGTAGTAGATCAGATAACAAAGTAAACTCACATTAATCCATATTTTTCCAGATATTATGTATTATTGTAGATTTTATGTAACGAAAACTATCGAGAAAAAATTCAGACGAGGAGTTTTTTCCCATGCATATGGACTTTTGCACTAAGCAATTATGATAGTTTGATGTGAGCATTGAAGTAAAAAGTATAAGTAATTGAATATAAGTCACTTTATTCCCTCAATCAAAAGAAGTATACCTACAATCCCTAGATCATCTAAATTAATACCAACGAACCTAATTGAATCGATTCACTAAGATGAGTGACTGATGATATATAATTCTCGAACCAAAAAAAATAACAATTCGATAAATTTTAACAATCTCTATAATCAGAAAGTGTTTGGCTAAAGTTGAGATGTTCATGGTGAATATATTCACAACAATTCTGCTAGAAAATCGAGTATACACACATCCTTTAATTTAGAAGATATTGTACATTATAAAATATGGTTGTTGATTCACTAAGATGAGTGACTGATGATATATAATTCTCGAACCAAAAAAAATAACAATTCGACAAATTTTAACAATCTCTATAATCAGAAAGTGTTTGGCTAAAGTTGAGATGTTCATGGTGAATATATTCACAACAATTCTGCTAGAAAATCAAGTATACATACATCCTTTAATTTAGAAGATATTGTACATTATAAAATATAGTTGTTGATTCACTAAGATGAGTGACTGATTGTATACTATTTTCCAATGATCTATGATCTCATAAATAACAATCCTATCTTGTTCATATAGTATACTCTCACCACCCCATATGCCACAATTGCACCATTGTAGGATTTGTGAATTGAATCACTTAGATGAATTGCTGAAAACCTTATCTTTAACAGCTTGTTTTCTCAAATGAAGAAAAGAAAAATTCTCAAAAAAAATACCATACATAATTTACTTTTGCAGACGATATAACCTTTCAGTGAGAATGATCTGACCCAAATGTTGCATCTCATGCTCCATAACATGAAATAGAATCCACTCAATATCAAAAACTTCTCCATCAACTGTAATTTCTCGTTTCATATCCCTATCATCCAACGTGGAAAGTTTTTCAAAAACCTTGGACCGTAATTCTGACAATTTATCCAAATAAAATGATATTTCTCTACCTTTGATTTGATCTATGTCGATCCCAGACCTCAATGCAAATCCGTGTTTCCATTCTTCAAAATCCATATCTTCACCAAATATATCCTCGAAAATCCAGGAATATTCGACTGCAGCAATATGATACAATGATGTCGCAATTGTTTCAACCTTTCTATCATCTGGAGTAAAATCTAGTGTCGCAAGATCATAATTACATACCCGTTCAAGTAATTTTGACCTGACAAATTCCATTTGAGCAAACATCAATCCCAAATGTTTAGATAAATTATCATTATATTGTAATTTCATTATGAATATTGAAATAGGAATTTATATATTCCTTATGATCACAATTATTTGATTCAACCAATGATATTACATTTTTTTTGTACATTCATTGATACCGATTGTGTTTGTATGCACACATTGTTACATTGTATGCATCTTGCGCGCATTGTATAATTTTAACATCAATAACATCAACCAATATCCAACAATTGCATCAATTTTATGCTTTTTTATACATTTTTTAATCACATATAACGTAAATTATCTAGATCATTGATTTATCATAGGGTTTTATCTCCTCTCAGAATGGTTTTATATGAGGAAGATATTAGGATATTAAGGGATTCTCGCAAAACAAACCTCGAAAATAAAATTCGTTGGTGGTTACAGGGGTAGAGGTCTTGAATAGGGTCAAGGCCTCATTTTTTTTTTTCATCATTATTGTTGCGTTAACGATATGTGAAAATAAATACCATCACTAACTAAAAACAAGTAGAAAAAATTTGAATTGATTCAAACCAGTAAAATAAAAAAAAAATATTGACATACTTGAAAAATTGTAACTAGGTAAAAAGTCCAGGTGATTTGGATCTCAGGAAAGGTATTGTTAGAATATTTGTTATTTGATAAAATATTATTGTATTATATTTAATTTTAATTATTTAATATTAATATATTTATATATTTTTACTATTAATTAATATATTAGTTATTATAATAATTTAATACAAGTTTTATGAATTAATAAAATATAGAATAATTATTATAAAGTTAGGATAATATGTTGATTGAAATTATTTTTTGTGTAAAGAATAATTTTGTAAGAGTGAATATTTTTAATGAAAAATTATGATACATTATTATTTAAACGTGTAATTATCTCACTTTCTTTACAGAATAAAAATTACAAGAATAGGTAATGTACGGCAACTTGGTGCCTGTATCATATATCAACGATGGCGTGCACACACATACGCGATTTGGCGTACTCGTATCGAACGTGCGCGCATGTGCGTATTAACGTGTACATTTACGATCGGTATGAGAGGGTTTCATTAATTTCTTCCAATTCAATATTTGTTTACTGTATATTTATTTTTTATAGTACATTATTATTATTTTTATTTATATCGCTTTTTATTAGTTTTTTATGTTTTTATTTAACTTTTTATATGTTTTATTTTTTTATTATTTGTTATTTCTTTTATATAGTTTATTTTTTGTTTTTTATATTTTTACATTTTTTATAAAGTTTTTTTTATTTTTATATATCTATCTTTTGTTTTATTATTTAATATAGTTTTTTATTAATTTATATAATAATTTCATTTTTTTAAT